>NZ_JAWHNU010000051.1:0-51299 GCF_032582135.1 Pseudomonas syringae group sp. J309-1
CAAGGAGTTTTTCGTTCTGTCTGCGCCAGAAGAGGTGCGAATTATAGAGAGATTCGAGAGGCCGTCAACCCCTAATTTTCACCTTTTAATGAAAAACCTTAAAACACCTCTCTCTTCTATATAGAGAGCCTATATATAGAAGCACTAAAGCACGCCACCCTGCCTCAGCCTGGCCACCTCCGCCGTGGGCAACCCCAGCACCCGCTCAAGTACCTCGCCAGTATGCTCACCCAACAAAGGAGGCGCATGCCGATACTCAACCGGGGTCGCAGACAAGCGTATGGGACTGGCCACCTGCGGCACACTCCCGGCTAACGCATGAGGCAGACTCGTTACCAGCCCTCGCGCCCGCACATGCGGATCATCGAACACCTGAGCCAAATCATTGATAGGCCCGCAAGGCACACCCGCCGCTTCAAGCTCGCTCACCCACTGCGCAGTGGTCTTGAACACAGTCGCCTGACGAATCAGAGGGATCAGCTCTGCCCTGTTAGCGACCCGCAGCTTATTAGTCAGGAATCTTGGATCGTCAGCCCACTGCGCCTGTCCGGCCACTTCGGCAAATTTCCTGAACTGGCCGTCATTACCCACCGTAAGGATGAAGTCGCCATCAGCCGTGGGAAAGTCCTGGTAAGGAACGATGTTCGGATGCGCATTCCCCAACCGGGTAGGAGCAATGCCGGTAGTCAGGTAGTTCAACGCCTGATTCGCAAGACAGGCCACCTGCACATCCAGCAACGCCATATCGATATGCTGACCAAGCCCGCTCTGATCACGGTGCGCCAAAGCGGCCAGGATCGCCGTGCTGGAATAAACCCCGGTCATAACGTCCGTCAGTGCGACACCCACCTTTACAGGACCCGCCCCCTCCTGATCATCCGCACGCCCGGTCAGGCTCATCAACCCGCCCAACCCCTGAATCATGAAGTCATACCCGGCGCGCTTGGCATAAGGACCGGTTTGCCCGAATCCGGTTATTGAGCAATAGATCAACCCAAGATTGATTGCGCTCAAAGAAGCGTAGTCCAGACCATAGGCAGCCAGACCTCCGACCTTGAAGTTCTCAATCACGATGTCGGACTTTGCTGCCAGCTCCCTGACCAGCTTCTGCCCTTCGGGCATAGTGAAGTCGATGGTGACTGACTGCTTGTTGCGATTAGCCGACAGGTAATAAGCAGCCTCACTGGTGCTCTCGCCCTGAGCATCCTTCAGAAAGGGAGGCCCCCATGCGCGAGTGTCATCACCACTGCCCGGCCGCTCGACCTTGATGACCTCAGCACCCAGGTCGGCCAGGATCTGCCCCGCCCAAGGCCCGGCCAACACCCGAGACAAATCCAGAACACGGATATGCGATAGCGCCCCCATTGTCAGCCTCCTTAATAGAAGGCCTGAATGCCGGTCTGCGCACGGCCGAGAATCAGCGCATGCACGTCATGAGTCCCTTCATAGGTGTTCACCACCTCAAGGTTAACCAGATGCCGGGCAATGCCGAACTCGTCAGAGATACCGTTACCGCCTAGCATGTCGCGAGCCATACGGGCGATGTCCAGGGACTTGCCGCAGGAGTTACGCTTCATGATCGAAGTGATTTCAACTGCTGCCGTTCCTTCATCCTTCATTCGCCCCAGGCGCAGACAACCTTGCAGCGCCAGGGTGATCTCGGTCTGCATGTCGGCCAGCTTTTTCTGGATCAACTGATTGGCCGCCAATGGACGCCCGAACTGCTGCCGATCCAGGGTGTATTGCCGAGCGGTATGCCAGCAGAATTCGGCGGCACCCAAAGCGCCCCATGAGATGCCATAACGGGCTGAGTTAAGACAGGTAAAAGGACCTTTAAGACCTCGCACATCAGGGAAGATATTTTCGTCAGGCACAAAGACGTTATCCATGACGATCTCGCCCGTGATGGAGGCGCGCAAACCGACCTTGCCATGAATTGCCGGAGCGCTCAGCCCGGCCCAACCCTTCTCAAGCACAAAGCCGCGAATGTCTCCTTCGTCGTCCTTGCCCCAGACCACGAACACATCAGCGATCGGACTGTTAGTAATCCACATCTTGCTGCCTGAAAGCCTGTAGCCGCCGTCGACTTTCTTTGCCCGGGTAATCATCGCACCAGGGTCAGACCCGTGATTAGGCTCCGTCAGACCAAAGCAGCCAATCCATTCGCCGGACGCGAGCTTTGGCAGGTACTTCTGCTTTTGCGCCTCGGTACCGAACTCGTTGATGGGCACCATCACCAGAGAAGACTGCACACTCATCATGGAACGGTAGCCAGAGTCGATCCGCTCCACTTCCCGTGCGATCAACCCATAGCAAACATAATTAAGGCCGCTGCCGCCGTACTCTTCCGGAATAGTCGCCCCGAGCAGACCAACGTCACCCATTTCACGAAAGATCGCAGGATCGGTCTGCTCATGACGGAAGGCTTCAAGCACTCTGGGTGCCAGCTTGTCCTGAGCGAATTGCGCCGCGCTTTCGCGCACCATGCGCTCTTCTTCGGTGAGCTGCTGATCCAGCAACAGGGGATCAATCCAGTTGAAGCTTGCCTTGCCAGCCATGAGCCATCCTCAATCGTTGAAATAGTTATGGACTGATCCTAGACCGGGCGCAGCAACCTCACAAACGATGAATCCGCACGCTATTGTGCTAATTTCTCACTCCGAAACTCATAACAAGAACGATACTGGCTGTGATTAGTGAGGTCTTCGTACATGCGCCGCAAAATCCCCAGCACCGCCGCACTGGTCAGCTTCGAGGCAGCAGCTCGCCATGAAAGCTTCACCAAGGCCGCTGAAGAACTTTCCCTCACTCAGAGCGCCATCTGCCGACAGATCGGTAGCCTGGAATCCTTCCTCGGTATAGAACTGTTCAGGCGCTCTCGGCGAGGAGTGAAGTTGACCGAAGCGGGCTTGTCCTACAGCAGACGTGTCGCGACGCAACTGGATGCCGTGGAGCGCGACACCTTGTCAGTTATGGGCAATCAGGGCGCCAACGCGATAGAACTGGCAGTCGTCCCAACCTTTGGCACCCAATGGCTATTGCCCCGCCTCAAAGATTTTCAGCAGAGTCAGCCTGACGTCACAGTAAACCTCACCAATCGCACTCGCCCGTTTCTGTTTGCCGATACCGACTTCGACGCTGCTATCTACTTTGGCGATGCGGAATGGCCAGGCACCGAGTCGCACCGACTGATGGGCGAAAATCCCCTACCGGTCTGCAGCCCGGCACTGTTAGGAAAAGGAAGCCAGCTTGACCCGGCAGAAATCGCGACATTACCGCTGCTGCAGCAAACCACTCGCCCCTACGCTTGGCGACAATGGTTCAGCGGGCTAGAGATGAACGTCGCACGGGACATGACGGGCCCACGCTATGAGCTGTTTTCGATGCTCGCTCAAGCTGCCAGCCACGAAATGGGCATCGCCCTGATCCCGCCCTTCCTTATCCAGCGAGAATTGAAAGAACAGCGGCTGGTGATCGCCAACCCGCACGCACTTGCCAGCCCCAAGGCGTACTACCTGATGATTCCGGTGCGCAAAGTGGAATCGGCATCACTAGGCGCATTTCGCGACTGGCTCGTAGAGCAAGCCAGGACTTACGAGCACGAAAGCTTTAGAAAGGCCTGATAGCTGTGTAGTCATACCCTCATAAAACCTACAGATATACGTTTTTGTCGCATAAACGCCTTCTTATCCCCGCACGAAAAATAAGGCCTCTAGGCCGCACGCTGCCTGATTCCCAGCCATATTCTCTCGTCATACCCATGATTCCAGAACTGAATTCAGGGTTTTCTGATATTTCGACTACTTTCCCTGTAAGGCCCAGCAATTAAGGGCTCAAAGCCGAATGCTGCGACATTTGGTCACGGGATGACTTGTAGTTAATTTATCGTCTCGTTACAAAATGAATTGAAGGCACCAAACTTCGCCTGCAAAATGCCGCGCCCCGCCCGGAAATGGCGGGATCATGCTGATCGGCAGCCCCAGTCGTACTTGCTGAAGTGCGCTGGCCTAATTGAAGAAAACAAGAAGATCACGCAGGAGATTACACGTGCACATTGGCGTTCCTCTCGAGACCCAGTCGGGTGAAAAGCGGGTTGCTGCAACCCCCGAAACTATCAAGAAGCTGATCGCCCAAGGCCATCGGGTTACGGTGCAAAGTGGGGCAGGTATCACTGCCAGCGTCACGGACAGTGCTTATGAAGCAGCAGGCGCCACAATGGGTGCCGCCGCTGAAACACTCTCTGCCGAGCTGCTGCTCAAGGTCTGCGCGCCGAACGACAGCGAACTGGCGCAGATCAAGCGCGGTACGATCGTTATCGGGATGCTCAACCCCTTCAACAGCGAAACCATCGCCAAGATGGCCGAGCAAGGCATCACGGGTTTTGCTCTGGAAGCTGCGCCGCGCACTTCCCGCGCGCAAAGCCTCGATGTGCTGTCCTCCCAGGCCAACATTGCGGGCTATAAAGCCGTGCTGTTGGGCGCTCATCACTATCCGCGTTTCATGCCGATGCTGATGACCGCTGCGGGCACCGTCAAAGCTGCGCGAGTACTGGTACTCGGCGCTGGCGTGGCCGGCTTGCAAGCCATCGCTACCGCAAAGCGTCTCGGTGCGGTTGTCGAGGCCTCCGATGTGCGTCCAGCGGTGAAGGAGCAAATCGAATCTCTGGGTGCCAAGTTCATCGACGTGCCTTACGAAACCGATGAAGAGCGTGAATGCGCCGTCGGTGTGGGTGGTTACGCCCGCCCGATGCCCGCCAGCTGGATGCAGCGTCAGGCGATTGCAGTGCATGAACGCGCCAAACAGTCGGACATCGTCATCACCACCGCGTTGATCCCTGGCCGCAAAGCGCCGGTATTGCTCAGCGCAGAGACCGTCGCCGAAATGAAGCCTGGCTCGGTGGTAATCGACCTGGCGGCAGCCCAAGGCGGCAACTGCCCGCTGACCGTAGCCGATCAGGCTGTCGTCGAGCACGGCGTCACGCTGGTGGGTTACACCAACCTGCCCGCGCTGGTCGCCGCAGACGCCTCGGCGCTGTACGCCCGCAACCTGCTGGACTTCATGAAGCTGCTGTTCGACAAGGACGGTCAGCTGCACATCAACCTGGAAGACGACATTGTTGCCGCGTGCCTGATGTGCCGCGACGGCCAAGTCATCCGCAAGAACGGCTGAGGATAAAACAATGGAAGAGCTGATCTCCCCAGGTATCTACAACCTGATCATTTTCGTGCTGGCGATCTACGTCGGTTATCACGTGGTCTGGAACGTAACGCCAGCCCTGCACACGCCGTTGATGGCCGTGACCAATGCCATCTCGGCGATCGTCATCGTTGGCGCCATGCTCGCTGCCGCGCTAACCGTGACACCACTGGGCAAAACCATGGGCACCCTTGCGGTCGCTCTGGCAGCCGTCAACGTGTTCGGCGGCTTCCTTGTCACCCGGCGCATGCTGGAGATGTTCAAGAAAAAAGCACCGAAAGCCAAAGATGAGGTAGCGAAGTAATGAGCATGAACCTCGTCACCTTGTTGTACCTCGTTTCGGCGGTCTGCTTTATTCAGGCTCTCAAAGGTTTGTCGCACCCGACCACGTCACGTCGCGGCAACCTGTTCGGCATGCTCGGCATGGGCCTGGCCGTCGTAACCACCATTGGCCTCGTTTACAAGCTGGCAGCCCTGTCCGACACCACGGCTGGCATCGGCTACATCGTGATTGGCCTGCTGGTCGGCGGCACCGCGGGGTCGATCATGGCCAAGCGCGTTGAAATGACCAAGATGCCTGAGCTGGTGGCTTTCATGCACAGCATGATTGGCCTCGCAGCAGTGTTCATCGCTATCGCAGCAGTGGTTGAGCCGCAGTCGCTGAACATCGTGAAGAACCTGGGCGATGCCATCCCTGCGGGTAACCGTCTGGAGCTGTTCCTGGGCGCGGCCATTGGCGCAATCACCTTCTCCGGCTCGGTGATCGCTTTCGGCAAACTCTCCGGCAAGTACAAGTTCCGCCTGTTCCAGGGCGCACCGGTACAGTTCGCCGGGCAGCACAAACTGAATCTGGTCTTGGGTCTGGCGACATTGGCGTTCGGCCTGTTCTTCATGTTCACCGGTAACCTCGCCGCGTTCGCTATTATGCTGGCTCTGGCCTTCGTGATCGGTGTGCTGCTGATCATCCCGATTGGCGGCGCAGACATGCCTGTCGTCGTGTCGATGCTCAACAGCTATTCGGGCTGGGCAGCGGCCGGTATCGGTTTCTCCCTGAACAACTCGATGTTGATCATTGCCGGCTCGCTGGTAGGTTCCTCCGGCGCGATCCTGTCGTACATCATGTGCAAAGCCATGAACCGCTCGTTCTTCAATGTGATTGGTGGCGGCTTCGGCGGCGCGACTGACGCTGCTGGCCCGGCAGGCGCCAAAGAGGCCCGCCCGGTGAAATCCGGCTCGGCCGACGACGCGACCTTCCTGCTGACCAACGCCGACACTGTGATCATCGTCCCAGGCTACGGTCTGGCGGTTGCCCGGGCGCAGCACGCGCTTAAAGAGCTGACCGAGAAACTGACTCACCACGGCGTCACCGTGAAGTACGCGATCCACCCGGTTGCCGGACGTATGCCAGGCCATATGAACGTCCTGCTCGCCGAGGCCGAAGTGCCTTACGACCAAGTGTTCGAGATGGAAGACATCAACTCCGAGTTTGGTCAGGCGGACGTGGTGCTGGTGTTGGGAGCGAACGACGTGGTCAACCCGGCCGCCAAGAACGATCCCAAATCGCCGATTGCAGGCATGCCGATTCTGGAAGCCTTCAAGGCCAAGACCATCATCGTCAACAAGCGCTCGATGGCCAGCGGTTATGCCGGCCTGGACAACGAACTGTTCTATCTGGACAAAACCATGATGGTCTTCGGCGACGCCAAAAAGGTGATCGAGGACATGGTTAAGGCGGTCGACAACGCGTAGTCTCCAGGCGCGTTTAACCTGGGCCCCGGCGCAAAAACGCCGGGGCTTTTTACATTCTGCGTAACAGTGTTTTGCGTTGAAACCCGCTAATTAGAGCCTCCAATGCGACCTTGGTAGCGGGACGAACACAGTCCAACTCTCTAGACTTGGACTTCGCTTCCACCTCCGAGACAAGAAACCCATGTACCGTGATCGTATCCGCTTGCCTTCCCTAATGAACAAGGTCATGAGCGCGGCTGACGCTGCCGCCTTGATTCAGGACGGCATGACCATCGGCATGAGCGGCTTTACCCGCGCAGGTGAAGCCAAAGCCGTACCCCACGCCCTGGCCGAACGAGCAAAGCTGTCGCCGCTCAAGATCAGCCTGATGACCGGCGCCAGCCTGGGCAACGACCTGGACAAGCAACTGACCGAAGCCGGCGTGCTGTCGCGTCGCTCGCCATTTCAAGTCGACAGCACGCTGCGCAAGGCTATTAACGATGGCTCGGTGATGTTCATCGACAGCCACCTGTCCGACACCGTCGAGCAACTGCGTAACCGGCAGATCAAGGCCGTGGATCTGGCCGTCATCGAATGCGTAGCGATTACCGAAGAGGGGCATCTGGTACTCAGCACCTCAGTGGGCAACTCTGCCAGCTTTGCGATTCTGGCCAAGGAAGTTATCGTCGAGATCAACCTCGCCCAACCGTTGGAGCTGGAAGGCCTGCACGACATCTATATTCCGAGCTATCGCCCTACCCGCCTGCCCATTCCAGTGCTGCAGGCTGACACGCGCATCGGCAACCCGGCGGTACAGATCGATCCGGCAAAAATCGTCGGCATCGTGATCAGCAACCAACCTGATTCGCCGTCAACAGTATTGCCGCCGGATATGGACACCCAGGCCATCGCCAATCACCTGGTGGAGTTCTTCAAAAACGAAGTGCGCGAGGATCGGCTGACCAACAAGTTGATGCCGCTGCAGGCCGGAATCGGCACCATCGCCAATGCCGTCATGCACGGTCTCGTGGACTCGCCCTTCCATGACATGACCATGTATTCGGAGGTTCTGCAGGACTCGACATTCGAACTGTTCGACGCGGGCAAACTGAGCTTCGCCTCCGGCAGCTCCATGACCCTTTCCGCCAGCAAACACGCCGAAGTGTATGCCGACTTCGGGCGCTACAAATCGCGCCTGATGCTGCGCCCTCAGGAGATCTCCAATCACCCGGAAATCATCCGTCGCCTGGGCATCATCGGCATCAACACCGCCCTTGAGTTCGATCTGTACGGCAACGTCAACTCTACCCACGTCTGCGGCACGCGCATGATGAACGGCATTGGGGGCTCGGGTGATTTCGCCCGCAACGCGCACCTGGCGATCTTCGTGACCAAATCCATTGCCAAGGGCGGGGCGATTTCCAGCGTCGTGCCGATGGTCAGTCATGTGGACCATACCGAGCATGACGTGGACATCCTGGTGACCGAGCAAGGCCTGGCGGATCTTCGTGGCCTCGCCCCTCGGGAACGCGCCAGAGTGATCATCGACAACTGTGTGCATCCCGCTTACCGAGACGCCCTCAACGCCTACTTCGCCGCCGCTTGCCTTAAAGGCGGACACACCCCGCACGTACTGCGCGAAGCACTAAGTTGGCACGCTCGCCTGGACGAAACGGGCAGCATGCTGCCCATCTAGGCAAACAGTTGCGAGGCAGCAATACAGTTTTCTGCCTCGCAACAACATGCAAAAAGACAATACTGAAAAAACTGTACTGCTGTACCGGTCATTTGGAGGGGGTAAAACAGGGTTTTCACCAAATCAGCGCACAAAATGCACTGAAAACGTGCAGACCGATACAGTTGCCCCAAATAGGAACAAAACAGTGCCTTTAAACAGTTAACTGAACTCGCACAATACAGTTGAACTGTGTCTAGAGAGACTGGCCAACTCGGAGGAAGATGGGCACCAGTTAAATCACTCTCTAGCCCGCCACAAGCGGAAGGATGCACACCATGGAACGTACACTCAGTTCCGACCTTTTCCACGAAAACACCGCTACAACCGCAAAAGCTGCATGGCCTCTTCGCGCTTTCGCTAACCTGATGCTTTGGCAACGTCGCCTGTCCAGCCGCCACCAATTGGCCCGCCTGGATGCACGTCTGCTGGCTGACGCAGGTATCAGCGAATCGCAACGTTACGAAGAGCTGAGCAAGCCGTTCTGGCGCTAACTGGCGCACGCTGGTCCTGACCTTCCAAGGTCACTCACCAGCAACCCGAATTGCTTCATACAAGACCCGTCGCAGGTAACTGCCGACGGGTTTTGTCATTTCTGGATTATCAAAAACTCTGACCATATTCCTTTGCCCCCCGTCCCGCAGCAAACACTGGACTGTAGGAGTGAGCTTGCACGCGATTGTCTAGTGGTCGACGAATGCATCGCTTGGACTGACGCTATCGCGAGCAAGGTGGAGCGCCACCCCGGTAACTCCTACAGGAAGAATTCCAAATCAGGCGGCCGCATTCTGGTGATGAGAACTGCGATCCAATTCGAGACATTGGATTGAGGTGAGCGCTTACGGACAGGGATCAAAGCTCTAGCGCCAGAGCGATACAGTTTCACAAATCCTAAAATCATCAAGTACAGTTTGTTATAAATCCCCTGATCTTCACTCCGCCACTTACCCAACCAACTCCATGCGCGTCAGTGCTAAAAAGCCAGAACCACCACGCATGGATACGCGCATGACCCATTCTTCGCCCAGCCAGCCTTCAACCTTTGGCGCCTTCTGCATCGCAAGCCTGCTGCTTTCGGTCTCTTATGGCTCAACCTTCCTCCTGACGCTACTGATCAAATCCTTCGGCGGGGATGAGCGTTATTCGGGCCAGGTGATTTCCGTCGCGATGATCAGCACGATTGCAGCTGTGCTGGGCTCTGGGCATCTGACCGATAAATGGGGGCCTGCGCGCTGTATAGCGTTGGGAGCGAGTTTTCTGGCGGCAGCCTCCTTAGGATTCGCAACTGCAGATAGCCTCGGCCCCTGGCTGATGATTTGCGCCCTGATGCTTGGCCTCGGTTGGGGAGTCTTTTATACCTTGGGGCCCATTATGGTCGCGGGTATGGTTGAACCCGCTCGCCGCAGCCACAGCTTTGCGCTGCTCTCGGGCAGCATGTTGACCGGTATAGGCTCCGGACCTTTGGCAGGGAAACTCGCGGGTTACTTCGGGCTGCCGATCCAGACCGCTTTTTTCTGTGCTTCGGCTATGGCGGTAGCAGGTGGACTGTATTTCTGGCGGACGGGACAACGCACGCACGCGACCGCCTCATCCGCAGATCGCGCACAGATCGGCCTGGACTCTGCGATCAAGGTTTTAACCTCCCGAGCGGCCTTCTCCATTCTAATGGTCGGGCTTGGCGGGGCGGTTTTCGGCGGCCTGGGCAGCTTCCAGACCAGCTACGCCTCCAGCCTGGGACTTGATTACTCGGTGTTCTTCATCTGCTTCATGGGTGCCGCCATCTGCTGCCGCTTGCTGATTGCGAGCTGGGTGGTCAAGCGCAACCCTTTTGCGGCGTCCTGCGTGCTAAGCGCCATCATGCTGATTGCCGTCGTCGGCTTTGGACAGTGGGTCCATGACAGCATCAGCTATGGCTTGGCGGCCGCCATGCTGGGCGTCGGTTATGGCCTCAACTATTCAGTCATCAACGGGCTTGCTGCTAATGAAGCACCTTCCGGGCTCACAGCGCAGTCGTTACTGCTCTTCAGCCTGGCTTATTTTCTGGGCGTGTTTGGCTTTCCCTTCCTCGCAGGCAAACTCATCGTCCATGGCGGGGTCAATGGAATGCTGTTCAGCACCGGTTTGATTGCCCTGCTGGTCTGGGTCATCAGCCTGGGCAGATGGCTCAACGACGCTCGGCTGGCCATTGCCCGCAGAGCCTAGGACACACTGTCTACAGCGCTGCCATGCTAGGCTTGGACAGTCCCGTACGATCAGTTCTGTCACGGCCTTCACGAAACAGCCGGGCTGGCCCGCGTTTCTTACTATCGCTTTCTGTTCCACTGGAGTCCGATCATGTCCCGTCTTCGCCTGCTAGGTGCCGCTGTCCTGCTGACTGCTGCCACCGGCGCCAACGCCACTAGCTTTGTTGTCACAACAGATGCCATGGTGCGCACCGTTGATTCAACGACCAACGCTACTTCCGATGTCAGTTCTTCCTTCAGGGACGACAAGATTGTTCGTGAAGCTCGCGATGACGCCGCCACGTTTGTCGGCAGCGCCGGTGAAATCCGTGGTGCTCGCCTGGAAAATGCCTTCCAGCACATTCGCCAGATCGCGCCACAACTGCAAGCTTCCGATGCTCAACTGGCCCAAGCCATCCTGGCCATCTGACGTCGCGCTCCGACAGCCTGGGCAATCTTGCCCGGCTGTCGGGCTGGCTCTAGCCCGGCCATTGCGCTAGCCTTGCGGCTCGTTTTTGCAAGTGTTAGAGAGCCATGCGTTTACTGCCGCTGCTGTTCATCACCCCGATAACGTGCCTGCTCTGGACCGCACCGGCCCAGGCGCTGGATACCACCACGCAATCCCTGGTCATAACAGGCTACGTCACCAGCAAAGTGACGACAGCGCCCTTTGATAGAAAGCTGATTGTTGCGGCGCAGGATGACGCTGCGGCCTTTGTCGCCAGTGACGGCGAGCTGCTGGGAGCACGTCTGGAATCAGCACTAATGGCTCTGCGCCAGGCTGATCCAAAACTTAGTGTCAGCGACCTCGAACTCGCGCAAGCAATCCTCGTCCAATAGCCACTTCACCTCTTCTGCATTACTTGGAGACGTTCCATGCGTACCCCCCTGATTGCCGCCACACTGGGTCTGTTTTTGCTGGCTGACATCGCTCAAGCACAGACCGTCGTGCAGACCAGTAACATCATCGTGCGCGCTTTCGGTCGCACCATCGACTTCACGTCCGACACCACCACCTCGATCCGCGACTCCAAAATCGTGGTTCAGGCCAAAGACGACGCGGCCAGCTACGTGGCCAGCGGTGGCGATATTCACGGCGCACAACTCGACGCCGCATTCGACATGCTGCGCACCCGCCTGCCAGAAGCCCGCGGTGCAAGTGATCAAGTGCTCGCCGAAGCTATTCTCGCTCTGTGAGGCGCCTCTGCGTCTGGCTGCTGGCAGGCGCATTGTCTCTGCTTGGCACGTCCGCCTTCGCTGACTTGAGCCTGTCGCTGGATACCAGCGGCCTCAGCCCTGCGCAGCAAAAAGCTACCCAGACGCTACTGGATGAAGCCCTCAGCGCCCTGCCGCCCAGCTTCGTCAAGGATCTGGATCGACGTGTTGACGTGCGCTGGTCCGCCGACATGCCTGCCAATGCTTATGGCCAGGCATCCGGACCGTATCGACTCGATCTCAATACCAACCTGCTTGCGGGCTTGACCGACGGCAGCGCCGCAACAAAAAAAACCAACCGCCCCCATGGCACCGTGCGCCGGGAAATGCTCGCCACCGTGCTGCACGAGCTGACTCACATTTATGACCGCGCGCGCCTGTGGTCACCGGCCCAACGCTCGATGATCTTCCAGTGCGGCCGACGCAGCAGCTCGCTGGGTAAAGTGGGCTTGCCTGATTACTGCCGAGGTCAGACTGACCGCCGCTTCACGTTGAGCGACGACCCGCGCCTGCTGGATCTGGCAGGCTGGCCACAATATGTCGGCCGCCGCGGTGATCGCGAAGAACACAACGGGCAGGTTGCACGCAGCCCCGACATCTACGAAACCACCAGCCCGCTGGAATTCGTTGCGGTCAACATGGAGTACTTTCTGCTCGACCCGGCCTACGTCTGCCGTCGCCCGGCGCTGTACGCCTACTACAAAGAACAATTCGGCTGGGCACCTGCGGCAAAAGACCAGTGCCCGTCCTTCTATCCGTACCTGAACGCGGGCAACGATTTCGGCCGTGAGCCACTGGGCAAACTCGACCCCGAGCGGGTGTATGAGGTCGATTACCTGCTGGCCGAAGCCAACCAGAACATGATGAGCCGCTGGGGCCACAGCATGTTGCGGCTGGTCATCTGCAAGCCCGGTCGCCCGCGTGGCCCGGACTGTCGCCTCGATCTGGACCAACATCTGGTGCTCTCGTACCGCGCCTTTGTTGGCGACGTTCAACTGTCCAGTTGGGATGGCCTGATGGGCGCCTACCCGTCGCGGCTGTTTGTGCTGCCGCTGGCACAGGTGATCGACGAATACACCAAGACCGAACTGCGCAGCCTCGCCTCCGTACCGCTGAAACTGTCCCGCCCGGAAATCGAAGGCCTGGTACAGCACGCCGCTGAAATGCACTGGAGTTACGACGGCAGCTACTTCTTCCTGTCCAATAACTGCGCGGTGGAGAACCTCAAACTGCTGCGCAGCGGCACCAACAATCCCAAGCTGGTCGACCTGGACAGCATCTTGCCCAATGGCTTGCTTGAAGTGCTCAAAGGCCGCGGTCTGGCCGATACCAGCGTGCTGGACGACCCGAAGGAAGCGCTGCGTAGAGGCTACCGCTTCGACTCTTATCGCGACCGCTACCAAGCGATGTTCGACGTGTTGAGAAAGCATTTACCGATCAAGCAGACCACCGTTGAAGAATGGATGTCGCTGTCTGCCGAAGAGCGCAAACCCTGGCTGCCGCAAGCGGACTTACGCACCAGTGCGGCCATGTTGCTGCTTGAACAGGCCAGCCTGCGTCGGCAATTGTTGCTGGCTCAGGATGAGGTCAAACAACGCTACCTCAGCGCCCGCGAGCAGAAAGACGGCAGCGTCTCCAAAGCCACCGGCACCTTGCAGGAAATCCTCGCCAGCAGCGGCTTTCTCAGTCGCCCGGCTGAACTGCTCGACAGCGGCGGCTACGGCTTGCCGCAAACTGCAGAATGGAAACGCCTGGAAGACGAAAGCAGTCAGCGCCAGAAACAACTACAGCGCTTGACCGGCGACCTGGATAAAGAAGTCCGCGCCCTGCTCGAACCCGAGCGCGCCAAGGAAATTGCCGCTAACGAGGCCAACCTCAAACAGCTCAGCGAGCACTTGCGGGCACTGCACAAAGCCGGTGGCGGGCTGGAGCTGCCTTAAGCTTTGACCGGCTGCTTCTTCTTGCGTGGTTTCAGGTACTTCATCAAGCCCTGAAACCACATCACCAGACCGGCGTTGCCCTTGATCTGGATATCCTTGTCCTGAATGCCCTGCATGAAAGCCAGTTGCTTGTTTTTGGCTTGCAGGGTGGCGAAGCCGTAAGCGGCGTCCTTGAAGATAATGGCGAAGCCAGGCTCTGCGATAACACCCGAAGCACTGCTGACCCGCTGCCCACTGACCACAAAATGCCGAGCGACCTTGCCGTCAGCCGTTTGCAGCACGAAGGTCAATTCCTTACCGGCGAGCTGCTGTTGAAACGCCGGATTATTGCGACTGGCCCGCGCCATCAACAGGCCCAGCATCCAGAGTAGAAAACGAAATTTCATGGGCGTGACTCGCAAGGAATATGGGCGCGAGTGTAGCTGCTTGTTAGATGCTATTCAGCAGCAAATTCGAAGAAGATGGGTAACTTTTCGTGACTGATTGGTCATATTGAAGTCGCGCTATAACTAGAGAGATTTTATGTTTGCCCGCAAGTTTGATCCGACTCGCAGGACTGGCCGGGCGGCGTTCCTACGAAATTTGCCTAGATTTTGTGGGAGCTGGGCTTGCCCGCGATAAACGATGACGCGGTCTAAGGTCGAGTTAGTCCTATCGCGAGCAAGCTCGGCAACGATGCTGTCTCAAGGTCAGCCGCACGACGGGGGCTATAACTTGAAAACGCGTAACGCAGACAAGGCCATATAAAAAGCAAAAAGCCCCGACGCTTTGGCATCGGGGCTTTCTGTGAAACTCGATATCGGCCTTATCTTTAGCAATTTCTCGCACATCCTGCTCACTGGCTAGGGGAGGTTTTCACCTCCGATATCAACACCCCTCTCGGGTTCCGGTCCGTGCTGACGGGCAAACAATACTAAACATTGGGGTGTTCGCCCAGCAGAAAAGCCGGCTACAGCGGGCGTCTTTCGGCATAGCTCGAATCAACCAGCCGTCAGTGCCGAGTAGCTGTTCATCAAGTTACGATAGTTCGGGATACGCTGGGACAGCAGGTTACCTAAATCTTCGATATCGTTGCGCCAGTCGTTGTAGCTCACATGCTACCGAGCACCAGGTCATCGTCTGCGCGCACGCTTCCCCTTCAGTCGACGCGCCCTAATGGAAGTTGCCCCTTATCAACCTCAACCGCTCGAATATCAAACAGGTTGGATTGTGCAACCTCGAAGGCCCGGGCCATACCTGCTTTGACGCTGGCCTCAAGCCCGCCCTCAAGCATGCCATTGATACCCGCAGCGCTTACACCTCGATATTCACGCAGGACCTCAAGTAACTCATTGAACCCCCGCTCTTCGCTCATCAACTGGCTGGCCTGCACAACAACCCCCATAACGGCGCGTTGCGCCATCGCTGGCGACAGGCCGTGCTTGATCGCGTCGTTGTACAACGCCTGAGCGAGCAATGCAGGATACGAAGGCCCTGTGCCGGTCAGTGCAGTGAGGTAACTCAGGTCCCGTTCACTGAAGACTTCATCTGCCGAGCCGCAGGTTTCAAACAACTGCTGAATGTATTTTTTGCTTTGCGCATCCACCTGATCGTTGGCCAGCCATGGGGTGTAAGACTTGCGAATTTCAAGCGCAGCATTGGGCATCGCCCGGATGACACAACGGGCTTGGGTGAACAAACCGATGTCGGCAAGCGAGACGCCTGCAACCAGAGAAACCAGCAACTTGTCCTGCACGTCGATGCGCACGGCGCCTAAATCCTCCGGTCGCACGGAAAGAATCACGATGTCGCTTTGCAGTACCAGTTCCTGATTGTCTGCTGTGACGCGCACTCCGCTCAATGCGCCTTTGGGGTCACTAAACACCCCGGAACGGCTGGAAAGCATCAGCGCATCTGGCGACAGGAAGCCGGAATCCAGAAGTGCGGTTGCGATTGATCGCCCCAGCCACCCGGTGCCGCCGACGATACCAATAGTTGTCTGGGCCTTCATGATGTCCTCTGTCAGTTATGCATTTGAGTGAACGTAGCCCTTCAACGGCCCCACCATAACATCGCGGTAAATCCAGACTTGCAGTGGCAGCATGCAGCGCGCTGAATTGAATGACAGCGTTATAGGGTTTAACGTTCTTCCCAGCCCAAGCGACGACTACAGTCGCAGGAAATGTCTCTTTAACACGGCCTCAAATTGACCATGCCCGTTCCACTGCCCTCTTCATCACCGCCACGCGTTTCACTCACATCACGCCTTCGGGCACTCTGGCCAGCGCGCCAGGCTATCGATGCCCGGGAAAAATGGCGTGCCTGCTGCGGCGCGGCCCTCGGCATTCTGCTGGTCGCCGTGGCTGCCGCATTCTGGCTTGAAGGCGCACCGGCAAGCCAATACAGCTTGCTCGCAGTGGCCTTGGTTGCACCGCTGGGCGCAAGCGCCGTACTGGTTTTTGCATTGCCATCCAGCCCGTTGGCCCAACCCTGGTCGGTGCTGGGCGGCAACACGCTTTCCACTCTGGTCGGCATTGCCTGCGTAAAGTGGGTGCCCGACGCGACCCTCGCCGCCGCGCTCTCGGTCAGCCTGGCACTCGCCGTGATGTTCGCCTTGCGCTGCCTGCACCCGCCCGGCGGCGCAGCGGCCTTGTTGATGGTGCTGATTGGCTGTGACCGATTCGAGTTCGCGCTAAGTCCGGTGCTTATCGACTCCGCACTTTTGGTGGTCGCAGGGCTGATCTACAACAACCTGACCAGACGACCATGGCCGCACGTGCAGAAACCCGCCACCACAAACACTGCCAGCCGATTCAGTAACGCAGATATGGACGCCGCCCTCGCCCACTACAACCAAGTACTGGATGTCAGCCGCGACGACCTGCACGCCCTGCTTGAACAAGCCGAAGCCTCTGCTTACCAACGCAAGATGGGCGAACTGCGCTGCGCCGATGTGATGAGTACTCAGCCCATTTCGGCTCGGCAGGAAATGCCGCTGCGGGCAGCCTGGGCCTTGATGCGCAAACACAAGATTAAAGCGCTGCCGGTGATCGACAGACAGAATCACCTGATGGGCATTGTGACCGTGGCCGACTTCATGCAGCAGATTGATCTGGATGCCCATGAAGGCGTCGGCTGGCACCTGCGCGCACTGCTGCGACACTCCCGCAAAGATCAACCCGCCAATATCGTCGGACAAATCATGACCCGTAGCGTCCGCGTTGCCAGCTTCGATCGCTTGTTGATCGACCTCGTGCCCGTGTTCTCCGAGAACGGCCACCGGCACATCCCGATCATTGATGCGGAACGGCGTCTGGTGGGCATCATCACCCAGTCGGATTTGATCAAAGCGCTGTATGCGGCGGTGCGCGCTTAGTTCATAAGCCGTGGGCAGGAATTGTGAGACCGGCTTAGCCGCGAGCCAATAAAAAGCCCCGAACACGTCAGGGCTTTTTTGTGGGTGGTGGATACTAGATCGTTAGCGTCCAGTCGTAATCCACTACCAGCGGTGCGTGCTGCGAGAAGCGTGGCTGACGTGGCAGACGCGCGCTACGCACGAAGCGTCGCAGGCCAGGCGTCAGCAACTGATAGTCGAAGCGCCAGCCGAGATTGAGCATCTCTGCCTGTTCGCTATCCGGCCACCAACTGTACTGATCGCCTTCACGGCTGACTTCACGCAGGGCATCAACATAACCCATGGTACCGACAATCTCGTCCATCCAGGCACGCTCGGGCGCGAGGAAGCCAGGAGATTGCTGGCTGTCACGCCAGTTCTTGATGTCGAGCTTCTGCTGCGCCACGTACAACGAGCCGCAATAGATGTACTCACGACGCTTGCGCCGCTGTTTATCCAGATATTTGCCGAAATCGTCCATGAGCTTGAATTTCTGATTCAAGTCTTCGTCGCCGTTCATTCCCGAAGGAAGCAGCAAAGTGGCAATACTGACTTTGTCGAAATCTGCTTGCAGGTAACGCCCGTAGCGGTCGGCTGTTTCAAAGCCAAGGCCGCTGATTACCGCCTTCGGTTGCAGCCGCGAGTAAAGCGCCACGCCACCTTGGGCCGGAACTTCAGCTTCGCACGCGTAAAGGAAATAGCCATCCAGCTGATAAGCTGGGTCGTCCAGTTCGAAGGCGGATGCGCGGGTGTCCTGAAGGCAGATGACGTCGGCATTCTGAGCCTGCAGCCAACTGAGCAAACCGCGCTCGACTGCCGCCTGAATGCCATTTACGTTCACACTGATGATCCGCATAAATGGCCCCAAAAATCACGTGCGTGTATGATACCCGAGCTCTACCTAATTAGCTAAATCCGTGGTATTCGGGGCTTTTTTCATGCAAGCGTATCAACGCGATTTCATTCGTTTTGCCATCGACCGTGGGGTTTTGCGGTTCGGTGAGTTCACTCTCAAGTCCGGTCGCACCAGCCCGTACTTCTTTAATGCCGGCCTGTTCAACAGCGGTTCGGCCCTTGCGCAGCTGGGTCGTTTCTACGCCGCAGCGGTGGTCGAGAGTGGTATTTCCTTCGACGTACTGTTTGGCCCAGCCTATAAGGGGATTCCTCTGGCAGCCACAACAGCTGTGGCTTTGGCTGAACATCACGGGCGCGATTTGCCTTGGTGCTTCAACCGCAAAGAGGCCAAGGATCACGGTGAAGGCGGCAGTCTGGTCGGCGCACCACTGACCGGCAATGTGCTGATCATCGACGACGTGATCACCGCAGGCACCGCAATTCGCGAAGTCATGCAGATCATCAAAGGCCAGGAAGCGACTGCCGCGGGCGTGCTGATTGCACTCAACCGTCAGGAGCGCGGCAATGGCGAGCTGTCGGCCATTCAGGAAGTAGAACGCGACTTCGGAATCCCGGTAGTCAGCATCGTCTCGCTGAATCAGGTGCTGGAGTTCCTGGCCGACGATCCGCAACTCAAACAGCACCTGCCTGCTGTTGAAGCGTATCGGGCGCAGTTCGGGATCTAGGAGCGTAATGTCCGTCGCCATTCGGATTGATACATCAAGGATGTTTGAATGACTAAGCCACGCTTGGTTTGCTTGCTGCTGTCCCTTGTCATCAGTCCGTTTGCAGCGATCCAGGCTGCTGACGCCCCGCAGCCGTTGCTCTATCGCTATGTTGATAGCCGCGGCGTGACGGTGCTGGATCGTCAGGGTGTACCACCCGAGTACGTTGCCAAGGGTTATGAGGTCCTCAATGCCCAAGGCCGCGTTGTGCAGGTGGTGCCGCCCCCGCCAACCGCCGATGAGATAAATCAGGCCCAGGCGAAAAAGGCCCAGGCAAGCGCAGACGCGCAATTGCTCAATCTTTACAGCAATGTCGAAGATGTCGATCGCGCTAAGGCCCGCAAACTTTCCGAACTGGATGCCTTGATTGCCCTGGCGCAAGGCAATCTCAAAGGCCTGGACACGCAGCAGGCGTCGTTACAGGGGCAGGCGGCGGATCTGGAGCGGGCCGGCAAACCGGTGCCTCAATCACTGATTGACCAGATGGGCGATCTCCGCGACCAGCAACATGACCTCGACCTGAACATACAGCGCTATCAACAAGCTCGCGCCCAGGCCGAGGCAGCGTTTACACAAGATCGCGCCCGGATTCAGCGACTGACAGCGCCCTGAGTTTCCAGCTCACACTCAATAAGCTGAAGTAGTGGATGTATTCATTGAGAGATGCCCAAGTGTCGATAGCACCGCGCTGTCTCGGCAAACATGGGCCTGTAGGAGCTGCCGAAGGCTGCGATCGCGATGTATCAGCAGAAATGCTTCGCAGCCTTCGGCAGCTCCTACAGAAAATGCATTTCAATCCAGTAGTTTGCATGTTGTCCGACCGCCAGCAACAACAGCCATAAAAAAACCCCGCCGGAAACCGGCAGGGCTTTCATGAAGCATCAAGCGTGATCAGTGACGTTTGCGATTACTGATAAGGGTACCTACACCGGTGTCGGTGAAGATTTCCAGCAGCACGGCATTCGGTACACGACCGTCAATGATGTGCGAGGTGGTCACGCCGCCTTGCACCGCTTCCAGCGCGCATTTGATCTTCGGCAGCATGCCGCCGTAGATCGTGCCATCGGCGATCAGGCCGTTGACTTGCTCGGTGGTCAAGCCGGTCAGCACCTGGCCTTGCTTGTCCATCAGGCCGGCAATGTTGGTCAGCAGCATCAGCTTTTCAGCCTTGAGGGCTTCAGCGACTTTGCCTGCCACCAGATCGGCGTTGATGTTGTAGGACTCGCCGTCTGCGCCCACGCCAATGGGCGCGATGACCGGGATGAAATCGCCTTTTACCAGCATGTTCAGCAAGTCGGTGTTGATACCGACTACTTCGCCGACGTGGCCGATATCGATGATTTCAGGCTTGGTCATTTCCGGCGTCTGACGTGTAACGGTCAGACGCTTGGCGCGAATCAGCTCGGCGTCTTTACCGGTCAGGCCGATGGCGCTGCCGCCATGACGGTTGATCAGATTGACGATGTCCTTGTTGACCTGGCCGCCCAGAACCATTTCCACCACATCCATGGTTTCCGCATCAGTGACACGCATACCATCGATGAAGTGACTCTCGATCGACAACCGCTTGAGCAGATCGCCGATCTGAGGCCCCCCGCCGTGAACCACCACCGGATTGATGCCAACAGCCTTCATCAACACGATGTCGCGCGCAAAGCCGGTTTTCAGCTCGTCGCTCTCCATGGCGTTACCGCCGTACTTGATCACCAGCGTCTTGCCCACAAAGCGGCGAATGTAGGGGAGCGCTTCGGACAATACTTTGGCGATGTTGGCGGCGGAATCACGTTCGAGGGTCATTCAAGGCTCCAGTCAAAGGAAAAAACAATCAGAACGGAAGTTGAAGGTCCGGCGCAACCTTTTTCAGTTCGGCGTGGAACACATCCTTGATACGTTGCAGCTCGGCTTCGGTTTCGGCTTCAAAACGCAGCACCAGTACCGGTGTTGTGTTGGAAGCGCGCACCAGACCCCAGCCCTTCGGATAGTCCACTCGCACGCCGTCAATGGTGGTCAGCTTGGCATCGCCCCACTGAGCATCTTTCTCCAGAGCTTCTATGATGCTGAACTTGGTGGTGTCAGTCACTTTGATGTTGATTTCAGGCGTCGAAATGTCGTTCGGGAAGGTCTCGAACAGATCTTCAGCCGATTGCGACTCCTGACTGAGGATCTCCAGCAGGCGCGCAGCGCTGTAGATGCCGTCGTCAAAACCGAACCAACGCTCTTTGAAGAAGATGTGGCCGCTCATTTCGCCCGCGAGCAGCGCGCCGCTTTTCTTCATTTCTTTCTTGATCAACGAATGACCGGTCTTCCACATTACCGGGCGACCGCCATGCTGCTGAATCAAAGGTGTCAGACGACGGGTGCATTTGACGTCGAAAATGATGTCGGCACCCGGATTGCGCTTGAGCACGTCCAGCGCGAACAGCATCAGCAGACGGTCTGGGTAGACCACGTTGCCTTTGTTGGTGACAACGCCCACACGGTCGCCGTCGCCGTCGAACGCCAGGCCCAGATCAGCGCCGGTTTCTTTAACCTTGGCGATCAGGTCCTGAAGGTTTTCCAGCTTGCCCGGATCCGGGTGATGGTTCGGGAAGTTGCCGTCCACTTCAGCAAACAGCGAAATCACTTCGCAGCCCAGCGCTTCGATGAGTTGCGGGGCGATGACACCGGCAGCGCCGTTGCCGCAGTCCACAACCACTTTCATCTTGCGGGCCATGACGATGTCTTCTTTGATCTGCTTGAAGTAGCGATCAAGGATGTCGACTTTAGTGATGCTGCCTTTGGCCGAAGTCAGATTCCCCGTCTTGATGCGCTCGTGCAGCGCCTGGATCTGCTCGTTGGCCAGGGTGTCGCCAGCGATAACGATTTTGAAACCGTTGTAATCCTTGGGGTTGTGGCTGCCGGTCAGCATCACACCGGTCTTGCCCGCCAACACGTTGGCCGCGTAGTACAAGGCAGGTGTTGGCACCAGGCCAACGTCACTGACGTGACAACCGCTGTCGTGCAGACCTTGAATCAGTTGCTGGACCAACTCGGGGCCGGAAAGGCGTCCATCGCGGCCAACGCTGACGTTGGGCTCGTTCTGGGCCAGGCTTTCGGAGCCAATGGCGCGACCAATCCAATACGCCGTTTCGGCGCTGAGGGTGTCACCCACGATGCCGCGGATGTCATAGGCGCGGAAGATATCGTCAGGAAATTTTGGTGCCACAGATGCTGGACTGCTCATAACTGGGGGGTGCTCCGATCTCAGGAAGTCCTGGTTTTCGTCGAGGATGTCGATATCGAGAATGTCGGTATCTTGAAACAGCGGATCGGTCCAGTCGTCACCAGTGGCGACGTGTGAAGCCGATGCTGAAGCACTGCGTGTCTTTAAGTCGGTCATCTTGGAGCCAGCAGCCGAGCCTGACCCATCCCTCTTATCAACGATTTCCGTTACCGGTTGTTGAAGGGAGGGAGAAAAACAGGCAAGACGTCTAGCCAGCCCATTGAGGACAGGCAGGCCCAAACCGAAGGGTTTGACGGCTTTTCCGCGAGAGAGTTCTTGAAGCAGCTGATCAAGTTGTCGGACGTCGGCGCAAATCGCCCGTTGCAGAGCCCTTTCATTGAGGTAAAGCCCCAGCAAAACACCGGCTAGAGCGACGAGTGCCGCCAGCGTCAGCAATACCCAGGGAGGTGAGGAGTCCAGCGCCGGACCGGGCGTGAACTCCAGCTTCCAGTTCGCATAGCCCGTTTCCAGCCGTTGTGGTTTGGCGCCATCCGCTTCGCCGCGCTGTAGCAAAACCTGCTCTGGACCATTACCAAACTGCTGAATCAAACGAATCTTGCCCGTCGATTCAGGCATGACGGGAAGCGCATCGAGCAATCGTTGCGGATCAAAGGCCAGCAATAGCGTGCCGCTGACCGGTGCAGACGGATCAGAACGCAGCGGCGCGGCGCTGTAGATCATCCAGCGCTCGCCGACTGCGCGAGCCTCGGGCACAGGCTCCTCGCCGCGAGTCACTTTGTTGAGCATGTCCAGCGTCGAGAAACTGACAGGCAACGCCCCCTGGCTGCCCACTTCAGACATACCTGGCGGGTTGAGACGGGCGCCCAGTACGCCATCGCGAAAGCGCAGCCGGTTTTGCGCTTCGTCGACGAGAGAAGGGTTACCGCTTTGCAAAGCCTGAAGGAGTGCAGGATCCCGGGCCGCGGCCTGAGTCTCGGCAACGATTTGCTTGAGAGCCCGCCCCATTGCCGAAGCCTGACTACCGCCCCAGGCTTGCTCAAGGTGCTGACGCCCCTGAGGATTGCTGGTCAGGGCGAGATAGACCAGAGCGCTGGCAATGATCAGCGCGATCAGCGCAGGAAAAATGCCCGGAACCAGCACAGCCAGACCTGGCGCCGGAGGCTGGGTGTCGGATGTTGCATGCTGTTGGCTGCCTTGCACCTGAACGCTCCCCGGTCATTCATCCTGAAGCTGGACAGTCACTCACTCGATGCCGCAACAGCCTCTGGCTGCGCGGCACCCAGTCATCGGCTCAAAGGTCAGTGACTGCCTGAGTGACCGAAACCGCCAGCACCACGTTGGCTTTCGTCGAACTCTTCAACCAGCTCGAAATGCGCTTGCACCACCGGTACCAGCACCAGTTGGGCAATGCGCTCGCCGATAGAAATATTGAAAGCGGTCTGCCCCCGATTCCAGCAGGAGACCATCAGTTCGCCCTGGTAATCGGAGTCGATCAGACCCACCAGGTTACCCAAAACAATACCGTGTTTATGACCAAGACCGGAGCGCGGCAGAATCAATGCCGCCAACCCTGGATCACCGATATAGATCGACAGGCCGGTCGGGATCAACAGTGTCTGGCCTGGTTCCAGGACAGTGTCCTCTTTGAGCATGGCGCGCAGGTCGAGCCCGGCGGAGCCAACAGTGGCATAGGCCGGCAATGGAAATTCGCTGCCAATGCGAGGGTCGAGGATCTTGGCTTGTAGAGCGTGCATTCGTAATTAAACCTGGTTCATTCGTTCGGCGATAAAAGTGATCAGCTGGCGGGCAATCTTGCCCTTGCTGGTCTGGGCAAAAATCGTTGCATGCAGCGCGCGGTCGATCACGCTGCAAGCATTCTCTTCGCTGTTGAAGCCGATGCTGGGGTTGGCAACATCGTTGGCGACGATCAGATCAAGGTTCTTGTCCTTGAGCTTGCGTGCAGCATAGTCGAGCAAGTGTTCAGTTTCAGCGGCAAAGCCAACACTGAACGGGCGATCCGGGCGGGTAGCGATAGTCGCCAGGATGTCCGGGTTACGGACCATCTGCAGCAACAGGCCGTCACCCGTAGACGGATCCTTCTTGAGTTTGTGCGGGGCAACCACCTCAGGTCGGTAATCCGCGACCGCTGCGGAAGCGATGAACAGATCGCAGGGGATCGCAGCCTCACAGGCGGCCAGCATGTCCCGGGCGCTGACGACGTCGATGCGCGACACACGATCAGGCGTCGGCAGGTTAACCGGGCCGGTGATCAGCGTGACGCGTGCGCCAGCCTCGATCGCGGCCTCGGCCAAGGCAAAACCCATTTTGCCGGAGCTGTGATTGGTGATGTAACGCACCGGGTCGATGTTTTCCTGGGTCGGACCGGCCGTAATCAGCACGTGCTTGCCGGTCAAAGACAAACGCTGGAAGCAATCGGCGGCGGACTGGGCCAGATCATCGGGTTCAAGCATGCGCCCGAAGCCGACATCGCCACAGGCCTGACTGCCGGAAGCAGGGCCGAATATGCGGAAATCACGTTCTTCCAGCAAGCGGATGTTGGCCTGCACGGACGCGTCGCGCCACATCGCCTGATTCATCGCCGGGGCAACGGCCACAATGGCGTCGGTGGCCAGAACAATCGTGGTCAGCAAATCGTTGGCAATACCTTGTGCCAAACGCGCAATAAGGTCTGCGGTACCGGGTGCAATCAGTATCAGATCGGCCCATTTGGCCAGCTCGATATGCCCCATCGCCGCTTCTGCGGCCGGGTCGAGCAAATCCAGATGAACCGGATGCCCGGAAAGGGCCTGCATGGTCAGCGGAGTGATGAACTCGGCACCACCTCGGGTCATGACGACACGCACTTCAGCACCCTGGTCACGCAAGCGTCTCACCAGTTCTGCGCTCTTGTAGGCCGCGATACCGCCGCCAACGCCAAGAACGATGCGTTTCCGATACAGCCGCTGCATAGGCCTGCCTTTTAGTCGAGTGGTACGCGGCGGCGATGGGCGTTTCCCAGGCCGATCGCCGCGCAAAAAAGATGGGCTAAGATAGCACAGCGACCGTGCTGGAACAGCGGTCCCCACACACATGGAGGTGGTATGAGTATTCGCAACTGGCCTGAGGCCGAACGCCCGCGTGAGCGGCTACTGGAGCTGGGTTCGGCGAGCCTGTCCGACGCAGAGCTGCTGGCTATTTTCCTGCGTACCGGTGTGGCCGGATAAAGCGCTGTAGACCTCGCCCGATACCTGTTGAATCAATTCGGTGGGCTGCGACCGTTACTGGATGCTGACCTGACCATGTTCAGCTCACATCTGGGGCTTGGGCCTGCCAAATTCGCGCAGTTGCAGGCCGTCATGGAAATGGCTCGCCGACACATGGCGGAAAGCCTGAGGCGCGACTCTGCTCTGGAAAGCCCGGAGCAGGTGCGCAACTACCTCAAGGCGCTGTTACGCCATGAACCCCATGAGGTGTTTGGCTGCCTGTTTCTGGACAACAAGCATCGGGTTCAGACTTTCGAAATCCTGTTCCACGGTTCGATCAACAGCGCCCACGTGCATCCTCGGCAAGTGGTCAAGCGCGCCCTGGCCCATAACTCAGCCAGCCTGATCCTCTGCCATAACCACCCCTCGGGCGTCACCGACGCCAGCCAGGCCGATATCGACCTGACCAAACGCCTGCGCGATGCGTTGTGGCTGATCGACGTAAAGGTGCTGGATCACCTGATCATCGGCGACGGTGACCCGCTGTCGATGGTGGAGTGCGGGTTGATGTAGTTCTACCCACTGTAGGAGCGTGCTTGCCCGCGATTCGGCATGGCAGTCGATACCTTAATATCTGGCAGATATCTGGCAGGACGCCATCGCGGGCAAGCGCGCTCCTACAGAAATACGGTGCTACTCATTAACAAACGTCACAACCCCATCCGCCAGGGATTTAACCCGCGCCAGGGACTCGACACGATAGCCCTGTGCGTCCAGTTCAGCGCGGCCGCCCTGGAAGGACTTTTCGATCACGATGCCCAGCCCGGCGACCGTTGCGCCTGCTTGCTTGATGATGGAAATCAGCGCCTGAGACGCTTTTCCGTTAGCCAGAAAGTCATCAATGATCAGCACGTTATCGCTGCTGTTGAGATGACGAGGCGAGATCGCTACCGTGCTTTCGGTCTGTTTGGTGAACGAATACACCGTGGCCAGCAGCAGGTTTTCGGTCAGGGTCAGCGACTGATGCTTGCGGGCGAAAATTACCGGCACACCCAGTTTCAAACCGGTCATCACCGCAGGCGCAATACCTGAGGCCTCAATGGTAACGATCTTGGTCACGCCCGAATCCGCGAACAGCGCCGCAAACTCGTCGCCAATCTGCTGCATCAGCACCGGGTCGATCTGATGATTGAGAAAAGCGTCGACTTTCAATACCTGATCGGAAAGTACGATGCCTTCTGCGCGAATCTTCTGATGCAATGCTTCCACGTTGCTTCCTCGGGTGCGCGAATCTGCGCAATCAATAGTAAAAATTACTTTTTCAACATCGCGCGGATGTCCGCCAATGCGGTATTGCCGCGCACTGCCTTCACTTCGGTCGGGGTGTCGTCATTGCCTTCCCAGGCCAGGTCGTCGGGCGGCAGTTCATCAAGGAAGCGGCTTGGCGAGCAGTCGATGATCTCACCGTACTGCTTGCGCTTGGCAGCAAAGGTAAACGCCAGGGTCTGACGCGCACGGGTGATGCCCACGTAAGCCAGACGGCGCTCTTCCTCGATGGTATCGGCTTCGATACTGGAGCGGTGAGGGAGAATTTCCTCTTCCATGCCCATGATGAACACGTACGGAAACTCCAGGCCTTTGGAAGCATGCAGAGTCATCATCTGCACGCCTTCCGCGCCGTCCTCTTCTTCCTGCTGACGCTCGAGCATGTCACGCAAGACCAGCTTGCCGATGGCTTCTTCGATGGTCATTTCACCTTCTTCGTCTTTCTCGAGGGTGTTTTTCAACGCCTCGATCAAGAACCAGACGTTGCCCATGCGGTAGTCGGCAGCCTTGTCGCTGGAGCTGTTCTGACGCAGCCAGTTCTCGTAATCGATGTCCATGACCATGCTGCGCAGCGCGGCAATCGGATCGTTCTGCGCGCACTGCTGACGTACGCCGTCCATCCAGCGCTTGAAGCGCTGCAAGCGGTCGGTGTAACGGCTGTCCAGATGCTCGCCCAGGCCAATTTCGTCGGTGGCGGCGTACATCGAGATTTTTCGCTCGGTGGCGTAATTGCCGAGCTTTTCCAGGGTAGTGGAGCCGATTTCCCGGCGCGGCACGTTGATCACCCGCAGGAAGGCGTTGTCGTCATCCGGGTTAACCAGCAAGCGGAAGTAGGCCATCAGGTCTTTAACTTCCTGACGTCCGAAGAAGCTGTTACCGCCGGACAGGCGATACGGCACCTGGTGATGCTGCAACTTCAACTCGATCAGCTTGGCCTGATAGTTACCGCGATAGAGGATCGCAAAATCGCTGTAAGGCCGATCAGTACGCAAGTGCAGGCTGAGGATTTCAACAGCCACGCGCTCGGCCTCGGCGTCTTCGTTGCGGCAACGAATCACACGAATTTCATCGCCGTGCCCCATCTCACTCCACAGCTGTTTTTCGAACTCGTGAGGGTTGTTGGAAATGAGCACGTTGGCGCAGCGCAAGATACGGCTGGTCGAGCGGTAGTTCTGCTCCAGCATGACCACCTTCAGCGACGGGTAGTCTTCCTTGAGCAACATCAGGTTTTCCGGACGCGCCCCGCGCCAGGCATAGATCGACTGGTCGTCGTCGCCTACCACGGTGAACTGATTGCGCATGCCGATCAGCAGCTTCACCAGCAGATACTGGCTGGCGTTGGTGTCCTGATATTCGTCCACCAACAGGTAGCGGACCTTGTTCTGCCACTTCTCCAGAATGTCGGCATGTTCCTGAAACAGCTTTACCGGCAACAGAATCAGATCGTCGAAGTCCACTGCGTTGTACGCCTTGAGCGTGCGCTGATAGTGGGTGTAAACGATGGCAGCGGTCTGTTCCTTGGGGTTGCGGGCTTCTTCCAGCGCTTGCGCAGGCAGGATCAGGTCGTTTTTCCAGGAGCCGATCATGTTCTTGATCTCGTCGACGCCGTCGTCGCCCGAGTATTCCTTCTGCATGATGTCGGTCATCAGGGCTTTAACGTCGGTCTCGTCGAAGATCGAGAAGCCCGGCTTGTACCCCAGCCGTGCGTGTTCCTTGCGGATGACGTTCAGCCCCAGGTTGTGAAACGTCGATACGGTCAAGCCGCGACCTTCGCCAGCGCGCAGCAGGGTACCCACCCGCTCCTTCATCTCCCGGGCGGCCTTGTTGGTAAAGGTCATGGCGACGATGTACTGGGCGCGGATCCCGCAATTCTGGATCAGGTGGGCGATCTTGCGAGTGATCACGCTGGTCTTGCCGGAGCCTGCACCGGCGAGCACCAAAAGAGGGCCGCCGACGTAGTTCACGGCTTCTTGTTGCCGAGGATTGAGTCGGGACATGAAAAAAAGAGTCACTAACGAAATGGGCGGGCATTTTAGCAGGCTATGGCGATTGTGCAGCGACCGTCTGCCAATGAGTTAGGTCTTATATCGCCCGCTGCTATCTAATTTTTTTGGTTTTGTTACATTTGCTTATCCGAATGCTGAACTAACGCTCTGTTTTGCCCCTTATTCCGGGCCTTCTGTTTGTCTCTTTTCGAGTCTAGGGAGCTAGCTTGCCTACGCCTGTCCAACCCTTGCGGTTGTTAGTGCTGGCCCACGAGCCGGAATGGCTGGTATTGCTTCGCAGTTGCCTCACGCAAGAGCAGAATCAGGCAAATCCGTTGTTCTTTTCGCACTGGAACGATATTAACGCCGCACTGGTTGATGACCACCATACGGTATTACTGACCACTCCAGAGCTCCAGCCTCCGCCCGGCCGCTGCAACCTGCCGGTGGTCATGCTGCTTGAAGAAGAGCCACTGATCGCGCCGCTTGGCGCCAGTGACTGGTTGATTCGCAGCGAAATGACGCCCGCAGCACTGCGCAACTGCCTGCGCCACGTGGGCGAGCGCGCGCTGCTGGAAAACACCCTGCAACGCCTGGCCGAGCAAGACACACTGACCGGCATCGCCAACCGCCAGGGTTTCCAGACCCTGCTGGCAGCGCGCCTGCTGGACAACGACGGTCGTGGCCTGGCGCTGGGCCATCTGGACCTGGATAACTTCCGCCGCGCCAACGATGCACTGGGCCATCAAGCCGGGGACCGCCTGATTTTGCAGGTAGTGGCGCGACTCAAAGGCCAGATGGAAGTCGGCGACCAGATTGCCCGACTGGGCAGCGATGAATTTGCACTGCTGATCGATACCCGCCGCGCACCGGAGCGCGCCGAGTGGATGGCCGAACGCATCACCGAAGCCTTGTCCGAGCCTTACTGGGTTGACGGCGAAAGTCTGCTCATCGGCTGCAGCCTGGGGATCGCTCATTCCCGCGCAGAAGCAGGCGCTGATCCGCTGATGTGGCATGCACATATCGCGATGCAGCAAGCCAAAGGCATTCAGGGCTGCACCTTTCATATCTTCAACGACCGGCTCAATCGCAACGCCCGTAGCCTCGCCGATCTGGAAGGCGAGTTGCGCCGCGCGTTGCGTCGCGAT
The DNA here is from genome assembly GCF_032582135.1 of Pseudomonas syringae group sp. J309-1. Taxonomy (NCBI): domain Bacteria; kingdom Pseudomonadati; phylum Pseudomonadota; class Gammaproteobacteria; order Pseudomonadales; family Pseudomonadaceae; genus Pseudomonas; species Pseudomonas syringae group sp. J309-1. The sequence continues at coordinate 29,914 of NZ_JAWHNU010000051.1, forward strand.
GAGCTGGAGTTGCACTACCAACCGCGGCTCTGCCTGACCAGCGGCCGCATCGTCGGCCTCGAAGCGCTGGTCCGCTGGCGACACCTGGAGCGAGGCTTGCTGCCACCCAGCGAGTTCGTGCCGCTGGCGGAACAAAGCGGGCTGATCGTGCCATTGGGCTACTGGGTGATATCCCGGGCTCTGCGCGATATGCAGGGGTTGCTGGAAAATGGCCTGCCGCAACTGCACATGGCGATTAACCTGTCATTCCGCCAGTTTCAGGACAACCAGCTGCTGACGACATTAGGCCGATTGATTGCCGAGCGGGGCATTGATGCGCAGTGGCTGGAATTCGAACTGACTGAAACCGCCGTTATGCGCCGCAGCGATCTGGTCAAACAAACCATGGATGCACTTGGACGCTTGGGAGTCCGGTTCTCGCTGGATGATTTCGGCACCGGGTTTTCGTCGTTCGTGCACCTCAACAACCTGCCAATCGCGCTGCTGAAGATCGATAAAAGCTTCGTCGGCGAGATGGAACAGCGCGAAGAAAATCGCAAGCTGGTCCACGCCATGATCAACCTGGCTCACAACCTGAGCCTTGAAGTGGTGGCCGAAGGTGTCGAAACCGCTCAGCAGCTGGCGCTGTTACGCGGTTTTGGCTGTGATCAGGTTCAGGGCTACCTGATCAGCAAACCGCTGCCGCTGCCGGAGTTGATCAAGTACCTGAAGCGGGACAAGCAAGCGCCAGAGGCGTTGAGCCGGGTTTGATTTCCGGGCTACCTGTCACCGGATTGGACTGCAAGCGCACATACCGGTGGGAGCGAATTCATTCGCGAAGGGGCCGGTACATCCGTACCTTGTGTATCGCTTGAGATACCGCCTTCCCGAATGAATTCGGTCCCACAGGTTTGATGTAGCGCCCGTGATTTGGACCAGGCGCTCTCACGAAATCCTTTGATCTGCCTGCGGACACTTCTTCTGTGGCAGATACTATGTCTGTTCCCGGTGGGAGCGAATTCATTCGCGAAGGGGCCGGTACATCCGCACCTTGTGTATCGCCTGAAATACCGCCTTCCCGAATGAATTCGGTCCCACAGGTTCCGTGTGAGTTTAGAGTTTTAAGTGTTGTCTGTTTGGTCCATTACAGCGGTAGCAGACAACATCAAACATCCTCACCCCATCACCGGCACCGCCGCAGCTTCCCGGCGCAGCAACTTCGAAGTCTTCCTCTCGAAAGCAAAGGTCAGCGCAATCGCTGAGCACAGCAGCCCCAACGCCAGCCCCCACCAGACGCCCTCGGCACCGTGGTTGGTGTAGAAACCAAATATCCACGCCGCCGGGGCCGCCACTAGCCAGTAACTGGCCAGCCCGATAAGGAAGGTGGTGCGCGCATCCTTGAAGCCACGGATCGCGCCCATGGCGATGGTTTGCGCGCCGTCCAGAATTTCAAACCAGGCGGCAATCGCCAGCAGCTTGACCGTCAGCTCGACAATCTCGGCGAATTTCGGATCCTTGATATCAAGGAAGAGCCCGATCACCAGATGCGGCGCCAGCCAGAACAGCATGCCGAACATCAGCATGACCAATGAGCCAAAGATAATCCCCGCACGCCCGGCAGTGCGAGCCAGCAGCAGATTGCCCGCGCCATAGTGCAGACCAATGCGCATGGTCACTGCGTAGGAAATCCCCACCGGAATCATGAACGCCATCGACACCGACTGCAGGGCGATCTGGTGCGCCGCCATTTGCGCACTGCCCATCGCACCCATGCAAAACGCCGCAAAAGTAAACAGACCAACCTCAACCGCGTAGGTCCCGCCAATGGGCAAGCCCAGCTTCCACAGCTCTTTGAGATGACTGCGCGACAGCTGCCAGAAACCTTCGCGGATCGGGTAGGCCGCGTAGACCGGATGGCGACGGATATGCAGGGCGAGAATCAACGCCATACCATTGGTGACCACCGCAGTAACCAGGCCAATACCCATCAGGCCCAGATTGGGCAGCCCGAACATCTGATGGATAAGGGCGTAGTTGAGGACGAAATTGGCAATCGCGCCACCCACGCTGATTGCCATGACCGGGCCTGCACGCCCCAACGCACTGGTAAAACCGCGCAAGGCCATGAACGTCAGCAAGCCGGGTAACGCCAGCGGCAAGGTGATCAAAAATTGACCGGCCATATGCACGTTGGATTCGGTCTGGCCGAAGTGCAAGAGGATTGGCTCGAGGTTCCACAGGATCAGCATGGCAATCAATGCCATGCCCCACGCCAGCCAGACACCGGCCTGAACCAGTTGCGCGGCGCCTTTGCTGTCTCCTGCACCATGACGGATGGCGACCAGCGTACCGACAGCGGCCATGACCCCGACACAGAAGAACGAAATAAAGTTGTAAGTGGCCGCGCCCAAACCGCCGCCCGCCAAGGCTTCCGGGCCAATGTGGCCCATCATCACCGTGTCGGTGAAAACCATGACCATGTGCGCCATCTGTGAAGCGATCAGCGGCCCGGCAAGGCGCAGGATGATCCAGAGTTCTTTGATGGCAGGTTGTTGCATGGCGCGACGCTCGATTTCAGGGGGCAGTTATGAGCCGCCCATTCTCGGTACTTAAGGGGACGAGCACAAAGGGATAATAAAGATCGTTAGCATGAGTAAAACTCATCTGTTAGTTTTTTAGCTAAAATCGCCATCCCCCGCGGTAGGAGCGTTCTGAATGCCTCGCAGTCTTCCTCCTCTTTATGCATTGCGCGCATTTGAAGCGGCGGCGAGGCACAGCTCATTCACGCGGGCAGCCGAAGAACTGTCGATCACCCAAAGTGCTGTCAGTCGGCACATTCGTACCCTTGAAGAACACTTTGCCTGCCGACTGTTTCAGCGCATCGGTCGTAACATCCAGCTGACCGAAGCCGCGCGGACCTTGTTGCCCGGCGTGCGCGATGGCTTCTCTTCACTGGAACGCGCCTGCAACACGCTCTCCGTCGATGAAGGGATCTTGCGTATGAAAGCGCCGCCAACCCTGACCATGCGCTGGCTATTGGCGCGGCTCAGTCGCTTTCGCCACCTGCAGGCAGGCAACGAAGTGCAGTTGACCAGTGCATGGATGGAAATTGATGTGGTGGACTTCAGTCACGAGCCGTTCGACTGCGCCGTGCTGCTCAGTCGTGGCCATCTCCCCGCTGAGTGGGAGGCAATACGCTTGTTCCCGGAATTGCTGATTCCGGTCGGAGCGCCGAATCTGGTCGACGATCAGCCTTGGGATATCCAACGCCTGGCCAGCGCAGAATTGCTGCACCCGACGCCAGACCGCAGGGACTGGCGCAGTTGGCTTGAGCGCACGGGCTTATCAGAACACGTGTCACTCAAAGGCGGACAGGTGTTCGACACGCTGGAACTCGGCATGATTGCCGCCGCCCGCGGCTATGGCGTCTCCATGGGGGACCTGCTCATGGTCGCCGAAGATGTTGCCCAGAACCGTTTGAGTCTGCCGTGGCGTACCGCTGTTTATAGCGGCGAAGATTATTACCTGGTCTGGCCCAGAACCCGACCCGGCAGCGAACGCCTGCGCCGGTTGGGGGATTTCCTGCAAAGCGAGGTCAACGCCATGGAATTACCGGAGGTGGAAATCCTCAAGGGATAGTGGCATTGCGACACATGCCGTAAACTAGTCGGCTAATTCCGGGAACCATACTCAAGTATTGAAGTCCCGGGCCGATGTTAGAATCGACGCCCCTTTGTACAAATTCTGTACAACCAAGGCTACCTTCATTTAATTACATTCAGCTGAACGGCTATTAGAGGTCACTCAAGACCCTCCGTTCGGCCAGGAGCCGTCATGTCCAAGCCCCGTGCACGAATTGCTTCGCAACTCGGTATTGCTCTGGCCGTTATTCTGGCAATTGTCATCTCCGGCAGTACCGTCTTCGCGCTGCGCTCGCTGGACTCCGCCAACCTCGTCATTCGTGAAGAGCACATGTCGAGTGAGGCCCGCTTGCTGGCCGACCAGCTCAACACGTTTCACAGCACACTGCGGGTCAGCACCCAGCGTCTGAGCGGGTTGTTTGAAAAGCGTTTCGCCAGTGGCCTTACCGTTCAGGCGGACCAACCGATCACAGTCGCCGGGACACAGACACCCAGCCTGATCCTGGGAGACCACGCGCTGAACAACAACTTCAAGGAAGTTGACGAGTTCCGTCAACTGACTGAAGGCGTAGCCACGGTATTCGTGCGCAGCGGCGACGAGTTCATCCGCATCAGCACCTCGCTGACCAAGCAGGATGGCAGCCGAGCCATCGGCACAATGCTCGACCGCAAGCACCCTGCATACGACCGCTTGATGTCAGGTCAGGGCTACGTCGGTAAAGCCGTGCTGTTCGAGCGCTCCTACATGACGCAGTACACCCCCGTGAAAGACAGCTCCGGCAAAGTCATTGCGGTGTTGTTCGTCGGCTTCGATTACACCGACGCAGAGAAAACCCAGTTCGAAAACCTGAAAAACTTCCGCATCGGCAAAACCGGCTCTCTGGCCCTGCTCGATGATCAGAACCGCTGGCTGGTGCCGCCAGCAGGCGTGCAGGCACTTGAGCAGGCGGGCAAAGCGGTCGCTGATTTAGGCAAGCAGCCGGGTAAAGGGCAGTACTGGAGCGATACCAGCGAGGATTTCTATAGCGTTGCCCAACCCTTCAGCGGTGGGCCGTGGACCGTTCTGGCGAACATGCCCAAAGACGAAATCAGCGCCGTGACCTGGAACGTCGGTACGCAACTGGCCATCGGCAGCCTGTTGGCGATGTTGATTGCCGTGGGCTCCGCCATCTGGCTGCTGCGCAGCAAACTGCGTCCGCTGTCTGAGCTGGTGCGCCAGGCCGAAGCACTGGGTGCCGGTGATTTGAGCGTGCGCCTGAACATCAGCAGCCATGACGAAATTGGCCAGCTGGCAACCAGCTTCAACAAGATGGGCGAAGCCCTGTCGACCATGGTTTCTCACATCCGCACGGCCGCTCAACAAGTCAGCAGCCGCGCCCATGAGCTGTCCGGTCTGTCCGGCGGTGCTTATCGCGGCATGGAACAGCAATCGGGCGAAATCGTCAGCATGGCGGGCGCGGTTGAAGAATTCAGTGCCACGTCGCTGAACATCGCCGACAACATGGGCAACACCGAACGTCTGGCTCAGGAAAACGCTCAGCAGACCCGTATCGGTCGCGCCTCGATGCAGGAAGCCTCGTCGTCCCTGGAGCAGATTGCTGCCTCTATCAACAGCACTGCATCGGTCATTAATACCTTGGGGCAACGCTCTCAGGAAATCGGCAGCATCGTCGGTGTGATTACCTCGATTGCCGATCAGACCAACCTGCTGGCCCTCAACGCGGCCATCGAAGCGGCACGGGCTGGCGAACAAGGCCGTGGTTTCGCCGTGGTGGCTGACGAAGTGCGTAGCCTGGCAACCCGTACGCGGGATGCGACCAACGAAATCTCCGGGATGATCACCAGCATCCAGCAAGAGACCGGCAACGCCATCTCCACCATGCAACAGGGCAATGCCCAGATGCAGGAAGGCCTGGCACGTAACGCCAAAGTGGCTGCCGCGCTTGAACAGATCGACGAGCAAAGCCGCTCGGCCGGTCAGCAATTCGCCGCAATCACCACCGCTACCCAGGAACAAAGCAGCACCGCTACCTTGTTGAGCAGCAACCTGCAAAGCATTGCCCTGGCCAACAGCGAACAACGTGAAGTAGTCTCGCACCTGGCTATCACCGCAGAAGAACTGAACACCCTGGCCGCTGATTTGCGTACCGAGGTTGACCGGTTTCGTTGAGGGTTAAGTGATAAACAAAAACGCCCTTCGGGGCGTTTTTTGTTGAAGGTCAGTTTTGCTGACACCATGCTTTCGCGCTGCAAGCATAGAACTGTAGGAGCGCACGAGCACCATGCAAACCACTGGATTGAAATGCATTTTCTGTAGGAGCTGCCGAAGGCTGCGAAGCATTTGTCCTGATACACCGCGATCGCAGCCTTCGGCAGCTCCTACAGGCCCTATGTTTGCTGCGCGACAGCGCGGTGCCATCAACACCGGGGTAGCTGCATTTCAATGCAAGGGAGTGCATGTTGGCCCCTACAGACCAACCGGAGCCCCGACAAACTCCACATACCCACTCACCACCACATACACAGCGAAGTAAGCGAAGATCAGCGCCGACGCAATGTAGGTGTACTTCATCAGCTTCTCGCCGATGAGCCGACCGCCTTGCCAGGCCACCGCGCACAGTGAAATCGTCCACAGCAGACCCGCCGCAAAAAAGCCTGACAGGAACAGACCCGCGCTCGCCACGTCATGCCCCTGACGTGCAATGATCGCGCCGCCTACAGCAGCAAACCACAGGATGGCGCTGGGCGAAGACATCGCCAGCATGACGCCCTTGGAGAACAACGCCAGATTGGTCTTGCCCCACTGCTCACCGCTCTGCTGCATCGTCCCGTCAGTCTTGAAAGCACTGAGCAGCATTTTCACGCTCAGGAAACAGAGCACCAGCGAGCCACCAATCCACAGCACCCAGCGCACCGCCTCGAATTGCAACAACACTGCCATGCCCATCATCGCCAGCACGGCGTAAATCAAATCGCCAACACAGGTGCCCAGCCCCAGCCAGACACCCTGAGCGAAACCGCGCTGCATGGCGATATTGATCATCGCCATATTGGCCAGGCCAATTTCCAGGCACAGCGAGAGGCTGAGCAGGAAGCCGTTGTTGAATTCCATCTGGATGTTTCCTCACTTAAGTGCGCGACACTTTAAGCAGGAGGCAGATGTGTCGCAAGATACAGTGCGCGGCGCCAACTGTATGGCTTACGCCAACAACCGTCGCCACCACGAAGCAGTCTTTCCGGCGTTCTGCCGTGAACGCTCCAGCAAGATATCTGGCATGTCCCGCACGCGAATCCACGATTCGTTCTGCCAGTTCAGCAGACTCAGGGTCATCTCTGGCCAATGCATCAACCCCAGCACCGGGCGTTGCGCTGTCGGGACTTCATGCCTGTCGCGCAAGGCCTGCACCACATGATGCTCAAGCCATTCGCGCAACGGCCCGTTTTGAGCCCCGTGCTGATAGAGCAATAACATGTAGGCCCCGGACTCGCTGATCATCAACGTGTCCTTTGTCACACCATAGCGCTCCAGCAAAACGGTTTTGCGTTGATCGGGTGCCAGTTTGCGAGCGCGGTGCTCATCCAGAAAAATCCCCATCAGATAGCCAAGGTCGCGCGCGCAGAGCCAGACCTGGCCTTCGAGGCAAATGGCGTGCATATGTTTTTTCTGGCGGATGAAGAGCATGGGGATGTGGGGTGGCTGAGTGTGTTTATCCATCAGGTAGAAGTTCTCTAGAATAAATGACTCCACCGCCTAGACATCGCCAAACGAATAGGTGGCGGCTGTGTGCAGGTTGGCGAACCGGGGGAGAACCATTCCGGCAGACCCTAAGATCTCCCGCACACAACAGCCATAAAGCTTGGGCAAGATCTGCCCACACTTAATAGTCAATGTATTGGTTCCCAACCAGATCGCCAAATCCAGTAGCTGAATATTCAGCCGGGAGAGAGGTTAATCCGTTGAGGCGCACACGACTGTCGGCACAGGACGCTGGCGATCTGTGGATAACTCCGCTCCGACTGTAGGAAACCAGCCTGTGGAAAACTTGAGGAGCGCACACAGCACTATGGCTGGTCGCTGTCATGTGGGAGCCGGGCTTGCCCGCGATAAGGGCACCGCGGTCTGCCAGATAAACGGAGTCGTACTTATCGCGGGCAAGCCCAGCTCCCACAGGTTTTGCGCAAGTCCTTGGATCACATCACACACAGATGGCGCCGGCCTGTAGATACAAACCTTTCAACTACTCCCCGGCCGGTGCTGTAACGCATCGGCCACATGACTGCGAGGGATGACAAGCCAAAAGCAGCTATAAATCTTTATAAGCCTGTTCCGCCTCAACAACTTTGACCCCCAAGCCAAACTCATAGGGCCATTGATCTACAATGATTCTCGCCAAACCAAGATTGCGATCACTTTTTTCAGGAACACTGCCGAGAATTATTTTATTTAACGTCGCCTCTAGCACCGCTTTAAATTGTTCCAACTGCTCATTTGTTGTGAACAACAAAGCGTTATTTTTATTGCGCATGATTTCTTCAGTAATCGCCTGAATGGCCATCTCTATCTTTTGCACCGCTTTTTCTGAGGCCTTCATTGCCTTGTCCGGTCCGATAGTTCTGATATATATTCCGAGCCTGGCCGCCTCACAAGGCCTGAACCTTGAGCTGAAGCGATGCCCTCGGTCATGCGACGAAGGAAGGATATAATGAAAAAGTTTGTTGCGTCGACCATCAAGTGCTACGAGGAAGACGGAGTATTAATAGTTGCCTTGGGTGATGACCCAGAAAATCCGGCGAACTTCATTATTATTACCCGCCTGGACGATGAAGATAACGCGACTGTCAATGATGGTATCGGCTTTCAAACACATGAAGCAGAATATGAGATGCCTGATGCAATCGCAAAGGTTAGTTTGCATTCTGATAGTCTCGAAGTGACAGTCAAACCTGAGTTTATTGATTTTTTTGGTAGTTCAAGTTTTGTGGCAGAAATACCGCAAGGGAGTAACGACTCGTCAACGCAGTTCTCCGCATTAAAAGACGCATTGCAAACTATATTCAGCGGCGCACAGGTTGAGCTGGTTATTTAGTTATCGTGGACCTGCCGAGCAGCGTCCATGGCGCCCCGCCGTCTGCCAGCAAACACGGACCCTGTAGGAGTGAGCTTGCTCGCGATTCGATTTCTTGGTCGACAAATTTATCGCATGAACTGACGCTTATCGCGAGCAAGCTCACTCCTACAGAAAAGCACTTAAGTTCAGTTGGTTATTTCATTTTTAACTAGAGCGCTTGGTCTGGGCCGCATCCGGACGATAGCGTCAGCACAGCCGATATATTTATCAACTGATAGACCGATTCGCGGGCAAGCGCGCTCCTACAGGCAAAAAAAGTATTCCAAATCAGATGATTGAATATTTTTTGATAGGCGCAATCCCGCAGAACCAGCAATTTCAACCACTCGCCGGCCGATACTGCAACGCCTCCGCCACATGGCTGCGATTAATCTCGTCCACCTGCTCCAGATCGGCCAACGTCCTTGCCACCTTCAACAGCCGATGCGCCGAACGCAGCGACAAGGTCAATCGCTCACATGCCGTTTCCAGCCAGGCCTCGTCTTCACTGGTTAACACGCAATGCTTGCGCAGACCGGGCATATCCAGAAACGCATTCGCGCACCCCTGACGTCGGTTCTGGCGATCCCGTGCCTGGGCGACGATTGCAGCGGCGCTGGCCGTGGTTTCACCGCCTTGTACAGTCGGGTTGAGAGCGGTGGTTTCTCGGGCGACAGTCAGGTGCAGATCAATACGGTCCAGCAACGGTCCGGACAGTTTGTTGCGGTAGCGCTGAATCTGCTCCGTCGAACACCGGCACCTTCCGGTCGGCTCGCCAAGATATCCACAGGGGCAGGGGTTCATCGCGGCGACCAATTGAAAGCGCGCCGGAAACCGCACCCGATCCCGCGCTCGAGAGATCACGATGTGGCCTGACTCCAAGGGCTCGCGAAGCACCTCAAGCACCCGGCGATCAAACTCAGGCAACTCATCAAGAAACAAAACACCGTGATGGGCGAGGGTGATCTCACCGGGCTGTGGTCGACTGCCCCCGCCGACCAATGCCGGGCCGGACGCCGAGTGATGCGGCTGACGAAACGGACGCTGCGGCCAACTGGTCAGCGGGATCTGGCTGGCGACCGACTGAATCGCCGCCACTTCCAGCGCCTCATACTCATCCAGCGGTGGCAGCAAACCCGGCAAGCGGCTGGCGAGCAGGGTTTTGCCGGTGCCGGGTGGGCCGCTAAAAAGTAAGTTGTGCGCGCCAGCAGCGGCAATGATCAGCGCCCGTTTGGCGGCCGTCTGGCCCTGCACTTCGCTGAGGTCCGGATAAGGCATGGCCTGATGTATGAGCCCGCTGGACTGGTACGGCGTGATAGGCGTCTGTCCGTTGAAATGCGCCACCAGCTCCAGCAAATGATTGACCGCAATCACCCGTAAGCCCGACGCCAGACATGCCTCTTCTGCATTTACCGCCGGGATGATCAGCGTGCGTTGCGCCGCGCGTGCTGCCAACGCTGCAGGCAAAACACCCTGAATCGGCCGAATCGCACCCGACAATGCCAGCTCGCCGAGGCATTCCACATCCTGCAACGCCACCAATGGCACCTGACCACTGGCAGCCAGCAAACCCAAAGCGATCGCCAGATCAAATCGGCCGCCGTCCTTGGGCAGATCAGCGGGCGCGAGGTTGAGCGTGATACGCCGATCCGGAAATTTCAGCCCGGAATTAAGAATCGCACTGCGCACCCGATCCTTGCTTTCCCGCACCGCACCTTCCGGTAACCCCACCAGCGTCAGCGCAGGCAGACCGTTCGCAAGGTGCGCTTCGACCGTAACCGCAGGCGCCTCAACGCCCACTTGGGCGCGACTATGAACAATGGCCAGAGACATGATTCTTCCTTGAAAAAGCGACCCTCGCATCCTGCGACATCGGGGCGAGCTTTGAAGGAATGAATGGATACAGGGTGTTAATGCATACTCGCGATGTACCTCTTGTGTCCCTGACAAAGCGCCTCCGCGTGGTATACAAACGACCTGTAGGAGCTGCCGAAGGCTGCGATCCATTTATCCTGACATACCGCATCGCAGCCTTCGGCAGCTCCTACAAAAACGCATTTCAAAGGGGGATCTGGTTTGATCGGCCCTGTGAATCAGGTCATACGATAAGCTGATCGTCCAAGTCGTTTTCCAAACAAAAAGAGCCCTCAATGCCAACCCCAGCCCAAGCCATCGAACACTACATCCTCGCCAAAGACGGCAATCGCCCACACTTGCTACGCCAGTCATTCGTCAGCGACGCCACGCTGGAGATGGTTGTCCACACCGGGGCCATTTCATTCCCGCCCACAGTGGAAGGCCGGGACGGTATCGCGGAGGTGCTGGTGCGGCGTTTCGGGCAGACCTATGAAAACGTCTACACATTCTGCATCGGTGAGCCGCCGGCCGAGGAGGCGACCGAGCATCACTGCACGTGGCTGGTGGGGATGTCGGATAAGGCCACCCGGGATCTGCGCTTTGGTTGCGGGCAATATGACTGGCAGTTTGATTCAGGATTGGCGACGCATTTGAAAATCACCATCGAGCAGATGCTGGTCTGCCCGGCTGCAGAGGTGGAGCCGGTGATGGATTGGTTGCAGCAGGTCAGTTATCCGTGGTGCCCGACGGGGCAGTTAATGTCCGCGCCGCCACTGGCCAGCATCGAAACCGTCCTGCAATACCTGAGGGCGTAAGCCACAAGCAGCTGGCGTCCCATCCCTTAAGCAGTTGCAAATTGTGCAGCGCTTTAACACAATGCGACTCATTATCATTTACGCCGCGCTGGGATGGCGCGCCACGATGCCCTCTCATCACGCCACACTGCGTTCGCTCTACATCGATCATCACGGCTGGCTCAACACCTGGCTGCGCAGCAAGCTGGGCAATGCAGCCGATGCGGCGGATCTGGCGCAGGATACGTTTGTCCGGCTGCTCAATCGCCACGAACTGCTTGAGCTGAAAGCGCCCCGTGCGTTTCTGCGCACTGTTGCCAAAGGGATCGTTATCGATCACTGGCGACGCGAGGAGCTGGAGCGCGCCTATCTTGAAGCCATCGCGCATTTACCCTGCAACGAGTCGCCTTCGCCCGAGTCCCGTGAGCTGGTTTTCGAGTTGCTGGAGAGCATTGCGAAGATGCTGGATGGCTTGAAACCCAAAGTCCGTCAGGCCTTTCTGCTGGCTCAGTGTGAAGGCATGCCCTACAAGCAGATCGCCGAACGAATGAGCGTGTCGGTGCGCTCGGTAGAACGCTATGTCGCCGACGCGCTTTATCACTGTTATCTGTTGCGGTATCCAGCGTGAGCGGCGCCTCTGCTCATGCGCGTTCGCAAGAGCCTTCGCCACAGGTCGTGAAACAGGCGATTCAGTGGTCGATGCGCCTCAACAGCCAAGGGCACAACCCACAATTGCGCGAGCAATGTGAGCAGTGGCGTGTTGCACATGCCGACCATGAGTGCGCTTGGCAGCGTATCCAGGCCCTGAACAACGAGCTCAACAGCCGCTTTCAGAATATTCCTGCACCGGGTGCAGCCCTGGAAGCACTGGAAAACAGCGCCCAACGTTTGAGCCGCAGACAAACCCTGAAATTACTGTCCGGTCTGGTCGTTATGGGTTCAAGTGCCTGGCTGTCGCGAGAGGTCATGCCCTGGCAACAATGGAGCGCAGATTTCGCGACCAGCGTCGGGCAGCGCGGGCGTTTTCAGCTAAGCGACGGTTCAAGCCTGCAATTGAACACCGACAGCGCGGTGGATCAGAACTTCAACGCCGAACGCCGTCTGATTACCTTGAATCGTGGTGAGATTCTCGTGGGGTGCGGTGCAGATGTCCAAAGCCCAACCCACAGACCACTACTGGTGCAGAGCCGCCATGGGTTGTTCGAAGGTATCAATGGACGCTTCGTCGTCAGGCAGTATCAGGACCAGACGCGTCTCAGCGTGCTTGAAGGCCAGTCGATTATCCGCTCGCCCGCCGCGTCTCCCGTCACGGTGAGCGCCGGGCAGCATTATCTGGTGTCGTCTCGCGAAGCGGTTCAACTGCCTGCGTTGAACATGGACGCGGGTGCCTGGAGCGAAGGCCTGATCGTGACCCGCAACATGCGCCTCCGAGACTTCCTCACCGAGGTCGGAGCTTATCGCCACGGTCATCTGGGCTGCGCTGACGATGTTGCCGACCTGCGTCTTTCGGGCGTGTTTCGGCTCGAAGACACCGACAAATTGCTCACGGTTGTTACCCAGACGTTGCCTGTCCAGCTCAGGTATCGCACGCGCTGGTGGGTCACGTTGCAGCGCGAGGCATGACGTCTGAAATTTTTTGGCGGGTTTTGCCTACAAGTCCGGCTTAGAGATCAGTCCCTCTGTTCTCTTCACTGACTTTACGGAATCGTCCATGACCCGACCTCTAGGTAAATCGCAATCAAGCCTGCAAAACGTCGCCGTTGACGCGCGCGCAACACACCTCGCCACAGCGGTGCGCGCGACATTGATGTGCGTGGCGTTGGGCGCCGCCGCGCTGCCTGTAGCGGTGCAAGCCCAGGACGATCCAGCGGCGATAGGTGCTGTGCGCAGCTATTCCATCGCGGCCGGTCCGTTGGGCGAAGCCTTGAACCAGTTCGCCCGGCAAGCGGGTATCACATTGGCCGCCACCCCGGCGCAAACGGCCGGCAAGCAATCGCCGGGCCTGCAAGGCAACTATGCCCCGGATCAGGCTCTGACCATCCTGCTCGGCAGCAACAGCCTGCAAGCCGTCACCCAGGACGGCAGTAGTTATGTGCTGCGCGAAACGACGGGTGAGGCAATGGCCTTGCCCAGCACCGACATTCGCGGGTTCGCACTGGGTAACGCCTTGGGCAGCATGGAAGGCTACAACGCGACTCACAGCCAGATCGCCACCAAGACCAGCACGTCGGTGCTGGAAACGTCGCAGTCAGTCTCGGTGGTGACGCGCCAGCAAATGGATGACCAGGGTTCACAAACCGTCGCGCAGGCCATGCGGTATACGCCGGGCGTGCTGACCAATCCCTACGGTGCAACTCACCGCTATGACTATGTGGCTCTGCGCGGTTTCAACGACGGCTCTGTGGATAACATTTACCTGGACGGTCTCAAGTCCATGGGCGATAGCGGCACCTACAGCACGATGCAGGTTGATCCGTACTTTCTGGAGCGGGTCGACATTCTGAAAGGTCCGTCGTCGGTGCTTTACGGACGCAGTTCGCCGGGTGGTCTGGTGGCATTGACCAGCAAAAAACCGTTGTTCGAGCCGTATCATCAGGTTCAGGCTACCGCTGGCACGCAAGGTCAGCGCGGCATGGGGTTCGATTTCAGCGGGCCTGTGGATGACGACAAGCGCATTGCCTATCGCTTGACCGGGCTTGTGGATAAGTCAGACACGCAGTTCGATCACGTTGAAGAGAAGCGCTATGCGCTGGCACCGACCGTCAGCATCGACTTCAGCGAAGACACATCGCTGACCCTGCAAGCCTATCTGCAACACGATCCTGAAGGCGGCTATCACGGCGGCGTACCGGCCAGCGGCACGCTGCGTAAGCGCAATGGGCAACGTATCTCCGAGCACTTCTTCGATGGCGAGCCTGGCGTCGATGGCTTCAGCCGCGATCAACAGTCTTTCGGTTATCAGTTCGAGCACCGCTTCAACGACGTATTTACCGCCAGACAGAACTTCCGTTATCTGGACTCGAAGGTGAAGAACGATCAGATCTACGCCTACGACTGGACGACGCCCACCAGCAACGAACTGACACGCTATTACTCCGGCGGTGACGAGCGGCTGCACGCATTTATCGTCGATAACATGCTGCAGGCGGAGTTCTTCACTGGCTCGGCCAAACACACTGCGCTGCTCGGTGTTGACTACCAGCGACGCAAGACCGTGGTGGACTGGACCAGCGGCTCAGTCGCCTCGCTTAATGGCTTCGATCCCGTCTACGGCAATTCAGCGATCAGTTATTTCAGCCCAACCAGCTACGTGCGCCGTCTGGAGCAAACCGGCGTGTATGCACAGGATTTGATCGAGCTGGATAAATGGCGCTTCTCTCTGGGCCTGCGTCAGGACTGGGTAGAAACCTCGGATGAGAACCGACTCGCAGAAGCCGGGCGTCCAGAGGGCACCGAAATCAGTGATCGACGCACCAAACTCACCGGACGGGCAGGCGTGCTGTATCTGTTCGATAACGGCATTGCGCCGTACCTGAGCTATTCCGAGTCGTTTAACCCGAACTCTTACGCCGACAGCGACGGCAACCCTCTCGCGCCAACAGACGGCACTCAGTGGGAAGCAGGCATCAAGTACCAACCACCCGGCACGGACAACCTGTTCACCGCCTCGGTATTCCGGATTGATCAAGAGAACCTGGCGTCCAAACTGCCGCAAGAGAATTTCTATCGCCCCATTGGCGCGGTTCGCTCCCAGGGTCTGGAACTGGAAGCGCACGTGCAGTTAACCGATAACTTCAAAGTGCTGGGCGGCTACACCCTGACCGACATCGAATACTCCAAATCGATGATCAGCACGTTGAGCACGCCGACCAATGTCATAGAGAACAAAGGCAACTCGCCGACCCAAGCGCCTAAACACATGGCATCACTCTGGGGCGACTATGCCTTCAACAGCGGTGCGCTGGATGGTTTGCGGCTGGGTGCAGGGGTTCGCTACGTCGGCTATAGCTGGGCGGATTCTGAAAACACCCTGAAGGTGCCGTCTTACCCACTGTTCGATGCGTCAGTCGGTTACGACCTGAGCAAAGTCGGGCTCAAAGGCGTCGACGTGCGGGTTAACGCGAACAACCTGACCAACGAATCCTACGTTGCGTCCTGTGCAAGCCTGAGCTACTGCTATCTGGGCGAGGAGCGTAACGTCAGCGCCACGGTCAGCTACAACTTCTAGCCGACCGTTAAATCAGCCTGTTCCCCCTCGGGGAACAGGCCTGACTGCGGGGCAGAGGGAGCGCCGTGGTGTACTTCAACTGCTCCATGGCGAAGCTGGAGGTAATCGTCGAAAGCCCTTCGGTGCTGCTGATCAGTTTTTTGTAGAAGCGGTCATAGGCGGCCATATCGGTGACCACCAGACGCAGCATGTAGTCCCATTCGCCCGCCATCCGGTAGAACTCCATGACCTCTTCGTACTGCATGACGGTTTGGGCGAATTGCTCAAGCCACTGGGTGTCATGGTGCCGGGTTTTGATCTGAACGAAAACCGACAATCCCAGCCCGAGTTTTTCCGGGTCGAGAAGCGCGACTCGGGATTTGATGTACCCGGCTTCTTCGAGCTTTTTGACTCGCTTCCAGCACGGCGTAGTTGAGAGGTTGACGGCATCAGCCAGGTCTTTCAGCACAATAGTGGCATCACGCTGCAAAATGCTGAGGATGTGACGATCAAGACTGTCCATTTTTCAAATCAGTCCTTTCGTAGAAAATTTTTCTATCAAATAGCTGATCGAGTAGAACAAAAAGAAATTCTTTTTTCCAGCAATCGGTAACCTTTGCCCTCAAGAATAGATGTGTTTTTGCCGGAGCGCAGAGTGATGAATAACTGGATTCGTAACGCGATCAAAACCCTTGACTGCGATCAGCGCCGCTCGGCCGATACGCACATGCTCAAGCTCGATGTTCCGGCACTTGGCGACATCGATATTTACATCAAGGACGAAAGCACTCACCCCAGCGGCAGCCTGAAACATCGTCTGGCGCGCTCGTTGTTTCTTCATGCGATCTGCAGCGGCAAGATTCACCAGGGCACGCATGTGGTGGAGGCTTCATCCGGCAGCACAGCCATATCAGAAGCCTACTTCGCAAAACTGCTGGGGTTGCCTTTCACGGCGGTCATGCCGCGCCATACCGCCAGCAAGAAAATCCATCAGGTCGAGATGCTCGGCGGGCGCTGCCACTTCGTGGAGCAATCCAGCGACATGTACCCCGAAGCCGAGCGTCTGGCTCGCCTCGACAACGGCCATTACATGGATCAGTTCACCTACGCGGAACGGGCTACGGACTGGCGAGGCAATAACAACATTGCTGACAGCATCTTTGATCAGTTGAGTGGCGAAGAACATCCCGTACCGACCGCAATTGTGATGAGCGCAGGAACGGGCGGTACGTCGTCGACCATTGGCCGGTTCATACGCTACAAGGGCCATGCCACCAGACTGATCGTCGTCGACCCGGAGAACTCTGTGTTTTACGACAGCTACCGCAGCGGCGATACAAGCCTGACCAGCCTCAAGGGCAGCCGTATCGAGGGCATCGGGCGACCCAGAGTAGAAGCTTCGTTCTTGCCGGGGGTCATCGACGACATGCTGCAAATCCCTGATGCAGCCAGCATTGCTACCCTTGGCTGGCTGGAAAAGCTGATCGGCAAGAAACCGGGCGGTTCGACGGGGACCAACGTCTGGGGCGCGCTGAAGGTAGCGCTGGACATGCAGGAGCAGGGCTTGAAGGGTTCAGTGGTGACCCTGATGTGCGACAGCGGCGAGCGCTATCTGGATACCTATTACGACCCTGAATGGGTCGCACGCACCATTGGTGATCTTTCGCCGTATACGAAACGGCTGGAGCGGTTGTTGATTGCAAGGTGAGGCAGATGCAGAAGGGGATGCACCATTTTGTGCCTGCAAGACATGTGCCTTCCATCCTGACACCAAACTGTCGTGCAGCTAATGCAAATCCCTGTGGGAGTGGTCCCGGTATCCCTGACACCGCGCTGTCGCGCAGCAAACGGGTGACCTGTAGGAGCCAACTTGTTGGCGAGACGTCGGACCCGCATCGTCAGAAATTCCGCTTCGCCAACAAGTTAGCTCCTACAAGGTCCGCGTTTCAAATCCATTATTGGAGTGATGTTTGATAGGAGCGAGGCTTGCCCGCGATATAGACGCCTCGGTACTCAGGTAGACCGCGTTATCATTTATCGCGAGCAAGCTCGGCTCCCACAGGGATGATCGATATCTGTGGGGAGGATTGCCCGCGATGAAGGCGCCGCGGTTTATCAGAAACCCGCGTCATCGTTTATCGTCGGAATGCCGCCCAGACCAAGCTTGGCTCCCACAAAACCGTCGCATGTCGGCTCTACTCACCCGCAGGCGGATTCGACTTCGCTTCCATCTCCGCAACCTTCGCCTCCAGCGCTTCGAGGCGGGCACGGGTGCGGGCGAGGACGGCCATCTGGCTGTCGAATTCTTCCCGACTGACCAGATCCAGTTTGCTGAAGCCGCTTTGCAGCAGGGCTTTGAACTGGGTTTCAAATTCATTACGCGGGATCGGTGTTTCGCCATTGAACAAGCGCGAGGCGTGGCCGCTCAGGGCATCGAGAAAAGCTTTGGGCGCGAGCATGTCTACCTCCGGTTTCAGATAAGCGGCAGTGTAGCACGGAGCGTCTATAGTCATTTCCAGCGAAGGCGGACGCACGATAATGGCGCACCAGCGCGTGCACGTACGCACTTTAGTTGTGCGCCGACGCACTTCGCCGGGCGGCTCCGGTGCCTTAAACAGGGATCAAGGGCCTGTATTCAATGAAAAATCAGGAGATGGCAAGCTTTCTGCTTAGTCGCTGATGACCCATGCACTGATGCAGTCGCGTTGACGATTACAGTGCGGCAGGCGGAGCGGGGAATGTTTCGTCAAAAGCGGTTTTCTGGGGTTGGTCGGACCTCCTTCAGGCGACCGATGCGTTACAAAGCCAGGCACTGCGCTTAGACTTGAGTCGGGTTTGTTTTCCTGGGGCAAGTCCACCAATTCGGGAGAAAGTTTCATGAAGCTAGTCACTGCCATCATCAAGCCGTTCAAACTGGACGACGTGCGCGAGTCGCTGTCCGAAATCGGCGTGCAGGGCATCACCGTTACTGAAGTCAAAGGCTTCGGACGTCAGAAAGGCCACACCGAGCTGTATCGCGGTGCGGAATATGTAGTCGACTTCCTTCCCAAGGTGAAGATCGATGTTGCCATTGACGATAAGGATCTGGATCGCGTTATCGAGGCGATAACCAAAGCAGCCAACACCGGCAAGATTGGTGACGGCAAGATCTTTGTTGTGAATCTGGAACAGGCAATTCGCATCCGTACCGGCGAAACCGATACCGACGCAATCTAAGCCGCCAACCCAACGCCCCAGGAGAAAACAATATGACTCTGCGTCAATTCGCAGGGCTAGGAGCCCTGTTGTCCCTCGTAACCCCTGGCTTGGCCATGGCGGCAGACGAAGTGGCAGCCCCAGTACTCAACTCAGGTGACACCGCCTGGATGCTGACCTCGACAGCCTTGGTGCTGTTCATGACCATCCCTGGTCTTGCGCTGTTCTACGGCGGCATGGTCCGCTCGAAAAACATTCTTTCTGTGATGATGCAGTGTTTCGCCATCACCGGCTTGATCAGCATCCTGTGGGTCGTTTACGGCTACAGCATTGCGTTCGACACTACCGGTATGGAAGCAGGCGTCGTCAACTTCAACTCCTTCTTCGGCGGTATGGGCAAAGCGTTCCTGGCAGGCATCACGCCGTCCAGCATCACCGGCGCTGCTGCACTGTTCCCTGAAGCAGTGTTCGTCACCTTCCAGATGACCTTCGCCATCATCACTCCAGCCCTGATCGTCGGTGCTTTCGCAGAACGCATGAAGTTCTCCGCGATGCTGATCTTCATGGCTATCTGGTTCACTCTGGTCTACGCGCCAATCGCGCACATGGTCTGGGGCGGCGTCGGCGGCCTGATGTGGGACTGGGGAGTCCTGGATTTCGCAGGCGGCACCGTGGTTCACATCAACGCGGGTGTAGCGGGTCTGGTTGCGTGCCTGGTACTGGGCAAGCGTAAAGGCTTCCCTACCACTCCAATGGCTCCGCACAACCTGGGTTACACCCTGATCGGCGCAGCAATGCTCTGGGTGGGCTGGTTCGGCTTCAACGCCGGTTCAGCTGCTGCGGCCAACGGCACTGCAGGCATGGCGATGCTGGTTACCCAGATCGCGACCGCCGCTGCTGCTCTGGGCTGGATGTTCGCCGAGTGGCTGACCCACGGTAAGCCAAGCGCACTGGGTATCGCTTCGGGCGTGGTTGCTGGCCTGGTTGCCATCACTCCGGCTGCCGGCACTGTTGGCCCAATGGGCGCCCTGATCATCGGTCTGGCTGCAGGCGTGATCTGCTTCTTCTGCGCCACCAGCCTCAAGCGCAAGCTGGGCTACGACGACTCCCTGGATGCTTTCGGCGTTCACGGCATCGGCGGCATCATCGGCGCAATCCTGACTGGCGTGTTCGCAGCCCCTGCTCTGGGCGGCTTCGGCACCGTGACTGACATCGCAGCCCAAGTCTGGATTCAGTGCAAAGGCGTCGGCTTCACGATCATCTACACCGCGATCGTGACCTTCATCATCCTCAAGGTGCTGGACGCTGTCATGGGTCTGCGTGTCACCGAAGAGGAAGAAGCTGTCGGCCTCGACCTTGCGCAACACAACGAGCGTGGCTACAACTTGTAAGCCACTGTAAAAAAATGCCCGGTTTACCGGGCATTTTTTTGTCTGGAGTTTGTCGATAGATTGCCTGGTTCAAACCTCTCACCCCAGTACATGAATGGCTTTGCAAGGGGCATTCCTGACAGTTTGCGGAGAGACTGGTCAAGTTGGCGAACAAGCGCTGATGGCTTACAGAAAACACGGATTATTGCGCGCTTTGCTTTTTCTGCCAGCGCGTTAGAATGCGCGCCGAATATGCGGAGAACTGTATGTGGCAACAGACCAGAATTACCCTGCGGGCAAGGCCACGCGGGTTTCATCTGGTAACCGATGAAATTCTCGCAGGCTTGCCGGAGCTGCGAGAGTGTCAAGTCGGGTTGCTGCATTTGTTGCTGCAGCATACCTCGGCTTCGTTGACCATCAACGAGAACGCCGACCCGGCTGTGCGTCGTGACTTCGAGCGCTTTTTCAACCGTCTGGTGCCACAAGGCACCCACGGCTTTGAACATGAGGACGAAGGCCCTGACGATCTGCCGGCGCATTTCAAGGCCAGTTTGCTAGGCTGCCAGTTGGTATTGCCGGTTTCGGCGGGTCGATTGGCGCTAGGCACCTGGCAAGGTGTTTATCTGGGTGAGCACCGTGATGCTGGCGGTGCTCGCAACGTCCTCGCCACCCTTCAGGGTGAACAGGCATAACCGCTGTTTTGCAGCGGATGTTGAATTTCTTCCGGCAGCATTCGTAAACGTGCGCAGCTGGGCTATAACTAATCTGCTTTCGCAAGTCATGAGGTAGAACATGAGCGACGATGACAACGACGATCTGGTTGATGATCTGGAAGGTGAAGAGGACGGTGAGGAGCTTGCGGCTGCTCCCGAAGAAGATGGCGCTGATGCCGATGACGGTGCGGAAGCTACGGTAACCCCGACCAAAGGCAAGGCCAAGGCTGCTGTCTCGGTTGATGAACTGCCTAGTGTCGAAGCCAAGAACAAAGAGCGTGACGCTCTGGCTCGTGCCATGGAAGAGTTCCTCGCCCGCGGTGGCAAGGTGCAGGAAGTGGAGGCCAACGTGGTCGCCGATCCGCCCAAGAAGCCGGATAACAAATACGGTAGCCGCCCTATCTAAGGGAGTCTGCTGCCGGATAAGAAAAAGCCCGCTGTCGCTGCGTAATGCTGTTCACTTAAGCATTTGAGTCCAAGCCGGGCTTTATAGAGAATCCGATGTCAGACCCCCGGCATCGG
>NZ_JAWHNU010000052.1:0-50337 GCF_032582135.1 Pseudomonas syringae group sp. J309-1
TCGCCAACAAGTTAGCTCCTACAAGGTCCGCGTTTCAAATCCATTATTGGAGTGATGTTTGATAGGAGCGAGGCTTGGTCTGGGCGGCATTCCGACGATAAGTACGACGCGGTTTAAAGTACATCGCGTCCAGCCTTATAGCGTTCAGGCTCGCTCCCACAGGGCTGCGTTAAAGTCGAGCTGGCAGTTCAGGGCGCAGGATTCGGATGATCCTTGTGAATCGCCTCGATACCCGCCAACACCTCGTCCGACAACTTCAGCCCGAAACTGGCGATGTTGCTGTCCAGTTGCTCAAGGGTGGTCGCGCCAATGATATTGCTGGTCACGAACGGCTGGCGGGTCACGAAGGCCAGCGCCATTTGTGCTGGCTCCAGACCGTGCTCACGGGCCAGCGCCACGTAGCGGCTGCACGCTGCTTCCGATTGCGGATTGAAGTAGCGGGTGAAACGACTGTAGAGGCTCAGGCGACCTTTGGCCGGGCGAGCGCCACCTTCGTATTTGCCTGAAAGCATGCCGAACGCCAGAGGTGAGTAAGCCAGCAGTCCACATTGTTCGCGAATGGCAATTTCGGCCAGGCCCACTTCAAAGCTGCGGTTGAGCAGGTTATAGGGATTCTGGATTGACACCGTTCGCGGCCAGCCACGGCTTTCAGCCAACTGCAGGAATTTCATGGTGCCCCATGGCGTTTCGTTGGACAGGCCAATGTGGCGGATCTTGCCCGCTTTGACCTGCTCGTCCAGAGCTTCGAGGGTTTCTTCCAGTGGGGTGAAATCTTCGTCTTTATGGGTGTAACCCAATTTGCCGAAGAAGTTGGTGCTGCGCTCAGGCCAGTGCAGTTGATACAGATCGAGGTAATCGGTCTGCAGGCGCGCCAGGCTGGCATCGAGGGCCGCCACAATATGCTTGCGGTTGTGTTTGAGGTTGCCGTCACGAATATGCTCGATGGCATTACCAGGACCCGCGATCTTGCTGGCCAGAATCCAGTCGGCGCGGTCGCCCTGTTGCTTGAACCAGTTGCCGATGATTGTCTCGGTGGCGGTGTAGGTTTCTGCTTTTGGCGGTACCGGGTACATCTCGGCGGTATCAAGGAAATTGATACCGGCTTCTTTGGCGCGTTCGATCTGCGCAAAGGCTTCAGACTGGCTGTTTTGCTCGCCCCAGGTCATGGTGCCGAGGCAGATTGCGCTGACTTTCAGGTCGGTTCGGCCAAGTTGGCGATAGTCCATTTGCTTCTCCTCAAGTAAGAGAACCATAAAAGCAGGTTGATATTTATTTCGCAATCCGCATAATCCCGCGGCTCTTTGCAGTGGAAGTGATGCTCCATCTGCCGGAGAGACATCTTTGCCGTACCACAGATGCGCCGACCCGAGCCCTCGGCAGCGTCTGTATAACGGCTGCCTTTGACATGCTGCTTGTCAAAGTACGATCTATTCAGTAAGATCCGCCGTCTCAATTTATCAGGGCGGCCCCTGAGGCTAAATAATGAAAACTTATACTGCTAAACCGGAAACAGTTAAGCGCGAATGGTTCGTAGTCGATGCTGCTGGTCAGACCCTCGGTCGTCTGGCTACAGAAATCGCGAGCCGTCTGCGTGGCAAGCACAAAGCGGAATACACCCCGCACGTTGACACTGGTGACTACATCGTTGTTATCAACGCTGAGCAAATCCGTGTTACCGGTGCTAAAACCACCGACAAAATCTACTACTCTCACTCCGGTTTTCCGGGCGGGATCAAGTCGATCAACTTCGAAAAGCTGATCGCCAAAGCTCCTGAGCGTGTGCTCGAGACCGCGGTTAAAGGCATGCTGCCTAAGAACCCGCTGGGTCGCGACATGTACCGTAAGCTGAAAGTCTATGCGGGCACTGCACACCCTCATACTGCTCAGCAGCCCCAAGAACTGAAGTTTTAACGGAATAGTTGATTATGTCGGCGACTCAAAATTACGGCACTGGCCGTCGCAAGACCGCTACCGCACGCGTTTTCCTGCGTCCAGGTACCGGTAACATCTCCATCAACAACCGTTCGCTGGATAATTTCTTCGGCCGTGAAACTGCCCGCATGGTAGTTCGTCAGCCGCTGGAATTGACTGAGACTGTCGAGAAGTTCGACATCTACGTCACCGTGATTGGCGGTGGTGTAAGTGGTCAAGCTGGCGCAATCCGCCACGGTATCACTCGCGCTCTGATGCAGTATGACGAAACCCTGCGCGGCGCTCTGCGCAAAGCTGGCTTCGTTACACGCGACGCCCGTGAAGTTGAACGTAAGAAAGTCGGTCTGCGTAAAGCGCGTAAGCGTCCGCAGTACTCGAAGCGTTAATACGCACTTCGTTCAAGAAGAACGCCCAGCCTCCTCACGGAGCTGGGCGTTTTTTTATGCGCGTCGTATACCTGTGACAACATGACTCATTCAGCGCAGGCCCCGTATTACAAGGCTTTCAGCTTTTCGTGAAAAGTAATTCCCTTGTGGTTTGAAGGGTTTTTATCTACCATCCGGCAAAATTTGGATACATGAATTTTTAAATTAGACGCCTGATCGAACAGGCCACATAGCTGATGGGAGAGGACGGAATGAGCAATGACGGCGTGAATGCAGGCCGGCGTCGCTTCCTCGTGGCGGCCACATCTGTGGTTGGTGCAGCAGGAGCGGTGGGGGCGGCGGTCCCGTTCGTAGGGTCATGGTTTCCCAGTGCCAAGGCGAAAGCCGCAGGCGCACCGGTAAAGGTGAATATCAGCAAGATCGAACCAGGGCAGCAGATGATTGCTGAGTGGCGCGGTCAGCCAGTTTTCATTGTCCGTCGTACCGATGAAATACTGGGCAACCTCGGCAAAATTACGGGCCAGTTGTCGGACCCCGAATCCAGGGACTCGCTCCAGCCCGCTTACGTCGACCCTGTTGTACGATCCATCAAACCTGAAATCCTGCTGTTGATCGGTATTTGCACCCACTTGGGTTGCTCCCCGACTTTCCGTCCTGAAGTAGCGCCAGTCGATCTGGGCAAAGATTGGGTGGGTGGCTATTTCTGCCCTTGTCACGGCTCACATTACGACCTCGCTGGCCGCGTCTATAAATCCCAACCTGCACCTTTGAATCTGCCAGTGCCGCCGCATTCCTATGAGTCGGACAACATTATTGTCATTGGCGTCGATCAGGAGAGCGCGTGATGAGCAAGTTCATGGATTGGATTGATGCTCGCTTCCCCGCCACAAAAATGTGGGAAGACCATCTCAGCAAGTATTACGCCCCCAAAAACTTCAACTTTTTCTACTTCTTCGGTTCACTGGCCCTGCTGGTACTGGTCAATCAGATCCTGACCGGTGTCTGGCTCACGATGAGCTACACGCCGACGGCTGAAGAGGCGTTTGCGTCCGTCGAGGGCATCATGCGTGATGTGCCTTACGGGTCGATTTTGCGTTTGCTGCATTCCACCGGTGCTTCGGCGTTCTTCATTGTCGTTTACATGCACATGTTCCGCGGCCTGCTGTATGGCTCGTATCAAAAGCCTCGTGAGCTGGTGTGGATCTTCGGCATGCTGATTTATCTGGCGCTGATGGCTGAGGCGTTCATGGGGTATTTACTGCCCTGGGGGCAGATGTCGTACTGGGGCGCGCAGGTGATCATCTCGCTGTTTGGCGCCATTCCGGTTATCGGCGATGACCTGACGCAATGGATTCGCGGCGATTACCTGATCTCCGGTATTACCCTGAACCGTTTTTTTGCGCTCCACGTGATTGCTCTGCCAATTGTCGTGCTTGGCCTGGTCGTACTGCATATTCTGGCATTGCATGAAGTGGGTTCGAACAACCCCGATGGCGTCGACATCAAGAAGCACAAAGACGAAAACGGTATTCCTCTGGATGGAATTCCCTTCCACCCGTATTACACCGTGAAAGATATCGTCGGCGTTGTCGTCTTCCTCTTCGTGTTTTGCTTCATTGTGTTTTTCTTCCCTGAAATGGGCGGCTACTTCCTCGAAAAACCCAACTTCGAGATGGCAAACCCCTTCAAGACGCCAGAGCACATTGCACCTGTCTGGTATTTCACGCCGTTCTACGCGATCCTGCGCGCCGTTCCTGACAAGCTGATGGGGGTCATGGCTATGGGAGCTGCAATTGCAGTGCTGTTTGTGCTGCCCTGGCTGGACCGAAGCCCCGTCAAGTCAATGCGCTACAAGGGATGGCTCAGCAAGGTCTGGTTACTGGTGTTCTGTGTGTCTTTCGTAATTCTCGGTGTGTTGGGTGTTTTGGCGCCAACGCCTGGGCGTACTTTGCTGTCGCAGGTCTGCACCTTCCTGTACTTCGCCTACTTCATTCTGATGCCGTTCTATACCCGGCTTGAGAAAACCAAACCGGTTCCGGAAAGGGTGACTGGCTGATGAAAAAGCTATTTGCTGTATTGATGCTTGTTGCTCTGCCAATGTTGTCCGTTGCTGCCGAGCACGGCGGTCCTGAGCTGGAAAGCATCGATATCGATGTCTCGGACAAGGCTGCCATGCAAGATGGGGCGCGCACGTTCGTCAACTATTGCATGGGCTGTCACAGCGCTAAGTTCCAGCGTTACGAGCGCGTTGCCGATGATCTGGGCATCCCTCATGAGCTGATGCTGGAAAAGCTGGTATTCACCGGTGCCAAGATCGGCGATCACATGAATATCGGTATGCAGTCAGCAGACGCGAAAGTCTGGTTTGGCGCTGCTCCGCCGGATCTGACTCTGGTGGCGCGAGTGCGGGGCACGGACTGGTTGTATGGTTACCTGCGCTCTTTCTACGAGGATTCGGCGCGTCCATTCGGGGTGAACAACACAGTCTTTCCTAATGTAGGGATGCCCAACGTGCTGGCTGGCTTGCAAGGTCGTCAGATCATCGGCTGTAAGCAGATTCAGTTGGTCGAGGAGGGCAAGAAGCAGTACGACCCCTTGACGGGCGCGCCACTGACGCACGAGGCGTGCGATCAACTGACGATTGTCCCCAATACAGGCAGTCTGAATGCAGAGCAGTTCGACGAAAAGGTCAAGAATCTGGTGACCTTCCTCGCTTATTCCGCGAACCCGACGAAGCTTCAGCATCAGCGTATCGGGATGTACGTGTTGCTTTATCTGGCTTTCTTCTTTGTCTTCGCTTACCTGCTCAAGCGTGAATACTGGAAGGATATTCACTGACCGTTTGTAACGCCAAGGCAACACTCGCGCGCTCGTGTGTCCCATTTAGGCAATAAATGCAGGGCAAATGTGGTTGTGACGGCAAGATTGCAGAATTTACTACGCATAAATGAGCTATCTTGTCGCCCGCGATGACCACTGCCCTTAATGCGGTTGTTGTCGGAGGCGTCCGAGGGCGCGTCCGTTTTTGTGTATTCGATAAATTTAACAAGCGAGGAGGACCGCCATGGGCGTGACCAATCGGTTGGCCTGTTACTCCGACCCCGCCGACCACTATTCCCACCGCGTGCGCATCGTGCTCGCCGAGAAAGGTGTCAGCGCCGAGATCATTGATGTTGTGACGGGTACCCAACCGCCGAAATTGATCGAGGTGAACCCATACGGCAGCGTACCCACCCTGGTCGATCGTGATCTGGCGCTGTACGAGTCGACTGTGGTGATGGAGTATCTGGATGAGCGTTATCCGCACCCGCCGTTGCTGCCGGTTTATCCGGTCGCACGCGCCAATAGCCGCCTGCTGATCCATAGGATTCAGCGCGACTGGTGTGCTCAGGTGGACCTGATTCTGGATCCGCGCAGCAAGGAATCTGCTCGTGCGGTAGCTCGTAAGGAGCTGCGTGAAAGTCTGACCGGCGTCTCGCCATTGTTCGCCGAGAAAGCTTTTTTCCTCAGTGACGAGCAAAGTCTGGTTGACTGCTGTCTATTGCCCATACTCTGGCGTTTGCCTGTTTTGGGTATTGAATTGCCGCGGCCTGCCAAGCCGTTGCTTGATTATATGGAGCGCCAGTTTGCGCGTGAGGCATTCCAGGCAAGTCTGTCTGCTGCCGAACGTGATATGCGCTAAGGCCTAAGGAGCCGTTGATGAACTCCAGTCGCCCTTATCTGATTCGTGCTCTCTATGAGTGGATCGTGGATAACGATTGCACCCCGCATATGCTGGTCAATGCGGAGTATCCATCAGTGCAGGTCCCGCAAGGGTTTGCCAACGATGGGCAGATTGTCCTGAACGTTTCTCCGTCTGCTGTGCGCCATTTGCACATGGACAACGATGCAGTCAGTTTTGAAGGTCGCTTCGGCGGTGTCCCGCATACCCTGTACGTCCCTGTAGGGGCGATTCTGGGCATTTATGCCCGGGAGAATGGTCAGGGTATGGTTTTCGAGCTGGAGCCTCCATTCGAGGACGAAGACAGCGTCGATGCGGATGATGATCTTCCACCACCGGATACCGAGCCACCGCGTCCAAGCGGCAGACCCAGTCTGAAAGTGGTCAAGTAATCAGCTTCACATGTGACAAAAAAGGCGACCTCAGGGTCGCCTTTTTCATGTGTGCGAAGTGGAAGTCAGTCGATGTACTCGAACAGCTTCACGATCTTCTGCACGCCAGACACGCTCTGTACCAGGCTGGTCGCGCGGGTGGCCTCCTGTTGCGTCACCAGGCCAAGCAGAAAGACGATGCCGTTCTCGGTCACGACTTTGATGCGCGAGCCCGGGATTGCACTGTCGGTCAGCATCTGGCTTTTGATCTTGGTGGTCAGCCAGGCGTCATTGTTGCGGGCCAGCAACGACGAAGGCGCCATGACCTGCAGCTCGTTGTTGACTTTCTTTACCCGCTGAACACCGCTGGCTTCTTTTTCGGCCAGGGCTTTGAGGTCTTCACGTGGGGTCTGGCCAGCCAATAGCACGATGCCGTTGTAGCTGGTGACGACGATGTGCGAGTTCTGATCCAGATCAGGGCTCGCCTTGGCGATGTTCACCGCTGCCTTGGTTTCAATCAGCGAGTCATCGATTTTGCTGCCGAACGTACGCGTCCCGCGATCGTCTTCAATCGGGTTGTCGCGGGTAGCAGTCAGCACCGAGCTGCATCCGCTGATGCTTATGCACAGGGTCAGGGCCAGCAGGCTGAGACGATTAACGGTCATTCTTCACTCCCGAACAGTTGGCTGTCGATCAAATCGCACAAGCAATGAATCGCCAGCAGATGGACTTCTTGAATTCGTGCGGTGACTTTTGCCGGTACGCGGATTTCCACGTCCTCAGGCAAAAGCAGCGAGGCCATGCCGCCGCCGTCGCGACCCGTCAATGCTACGACAATCATTTCACGATCATGTGCGGCCTGGATCGCTTGAATTATG
Source organism: Pseudomonas syringae group sp. J309-1 (assembly GCF_032582135.1). Lineage (NCBI taxonomy): Bacteria > Pseudomonadati > Pseudomonadota > Gammaproteobacteria > Pseudomonadales > Pseudomonadaceae > Pseudomonas > Pseudomonas syringae group sp. J309-1. Next base: position 7,289 of record NZ_JAWHNU010000052.1, read on the forward strand.
TTCGCCGAGTTGCCGCTGGTGGATATCGCCAGCAATACATCGCCCGGTTGGCCCAGCGCGCGGATCTGCTTGGAGAAGATCTCGTTGTAGCTGTAGTCGTTGGCAATCGACGTGATCGTCGAGCTGTCGGTTGTCAGTGCAATGGCCGGCAGGCTAGGGCGTTCACGTTCGAAGCGGTTGAGTAGCTCGGATGAGAAGTGCTGAGCATCACCCGCCGAACCGCCGTTGCCACAAGCGAGCATTTTGCCTTCGTTGAGCAGCGCATTGACCATGACCTGGCTGGCTTGCTCGATGTGGGGTGCAAGGACTTCCATCGCCTGCTGCTTGGTGTCGATGCTGGCCTGAAAAAGCTGGCGAATTCGGGATTGCATGTCCATCTGGGTGACCTTAATTAGAACGTATCGCGGCTTATCGGCTGGCGCAGAAGGGGAAGCCCTCGGCGCAAGGCGGTACGGCCCGCAAAGCGAAAAGCGAAATCTGTGTTGGATGGCATATTGCGTGAGTCGGCATTTCAGTTCCGGGGTCTGCCCGCATGGCGTGGACGCCAGGGATTTCAGCTCTCGAATGCATGCTTGATCCAGTTCAAGGATGGGCCGCCACGCGGATCACCCTCAATGGCTATGACGTCGAAACGACATGCCGCATCTGCCCATTGTGTGTCGCTCTGCAGGAACAATTGTGCCGCCAGAACCAGCTTTTGCTGCTTGCGAAAATCAACGCTTTCCAACGCTCCACCCCATGTCGAATGGCGGCGGTAGCGAACTTCGACGAATACTACTGTATCCCCGTCGAGCATGACCAGATCAAGCTCACCACGTTTGCATAACCAGTTTCGTGCAATGAGCTGCAAACCGTGTTGCTGTAAATGCTGCAGGGCGCGGGTTTCGGCCTCGCGCCCTGCAGTTTGGCGGGTGTTGCCAGGCATTTACTGAGCGGTATCCGGCAGGCGCTGAATCTTGCCGTCAACAAACTCCGCCCAGGGCAACTGACGTTCCACGCGGCGAGCCGGATTGATGCTCAAGCTGCCGGACAGGCCGTCGATGCGGCTTTCAGGCATGGTCTTGAGTTGGCCCAGGCGCGGAGCCAGGCGATAGGCATCGACGCCCATAGCGTAGAGGCGGCCCAGACTGCCTGAAGCTTGCGGCCACTGGGTGACGACCTGCTGACGCAGTGGATCATTGGCGTTGAGCAACCATGGAGTTTCGCAGAAGCGCACGCCATTCAGGTCCATGTATTGCGCGTGATCGTTACTGTTGGTGAACAAGTGCGATGTGGCGTAGACGGGAACATCACCTGCGTACTGGAAGACCATGGTTGGCTTGATCTGCTGCGCCTGTTGTGGGGTCGCAGCCAGGAACATGAAATCAATGTCCTGACGACGCGTCGGTTGGGCGGCTACTTGAGTCCCTACAGTGCTCTGCAGACGTTGCGCGCGGCCTTCGCTGTTGCGCAGCTGGAACAGGTCAGCAACTTGCTGTGCCAGTGCAACGGGTTGGTCGACGTGTTCAGCCGCAATCAGCGTGCCGCCTTTGGCTTGCCAGCTCTGGCGGAAAGCGTCCAGAACGCGGTCGCCCCATTCGCCTTTTGGCACCATCGCAACAGCGCTGCGCTTGCCATCTGCCCAGGCGCGGCGTGCTACTTCACGGGCTTCGTCTTCAGCGGACAGACCGAACTGGAACAGTTGCTGAGGGCCTTCAGGGCCTGCATCACTGTAGTTCAGCGCCAATGTGGTGATAGGCAGTTGCGGGCGGGTGCTCAATTGTTTGACCAGTGGTTTTTCCAACGGACCGACAACCAGTTGCACGCCTGCAGCTTGAGCCTCGCGATAGAACTCATCCATAGAGGTCAGGCGCGAACTGTCGAATACCTGAATGGCCGGAGGATTCTGACCGGCCTGTTGCGCCTGATAATGCGCGGCCATGAAGCCTTCACGCAGAGCCTTGGCGACGGCTGCGAGTGGGCCTTCCTGTGGCAGCAACAGGGCGATTTTGGTCAGCGGCTCGCTGGTCAGGGCGCGCAGTTGCGCCAGTGTCGCAGGCAGCTGGATAGCAGCGGGGTGCTTTGGATTCTGTGCTTTCCAGGTGTCGATAGCGGCTTGTTGCTGTTCCAGCGTGCCCGCGCCTTTGATGCTGCGCGCAAGGCTTAGCCAGCCGCCCAGATCGTCGGTCGCGTTGCTTTGCAGTTGTTCCGGAGGCAGTGCCCCAACGAGTTTCCAGATAGCGTCGTTGTTGGCGCTCAGGTCGTTGCCTTGCAGCAATGGACCCACGAAGACTCGCTCGCTGATCGCCGGGAGGATCTGGCCATCAGCTTCGAGTGCGCGAGCGCGGACGGTGTGGGTCCGAATCTGCTGTTCAACGGAAAGCTCGCTCAGGCGTTGCAGGCTCGGGTGGCTCAGCGCAGTCAGTGCGGCTTTTGGCTGATTGCGACCCATCGCCAGTTCAGCATCCAGAGTCGCGGCAAACACCTGCTGGCCAGGCTTGAGCAACTCAATCTGCACTTGCGTGAGGATTTGCGCAGCGCGTCCGGGATTGTTCTGCCGGTTGGCCAGATCCGCAGCGCTGAGTCGGAGCAGTGAGGCCTGTTCCGGGGTTTTCGCGGCGGCCGCCTGATCGAGTAACTGCTCGATGCTGGCGTCAGGGGTGCGTGGAAGTTCGCCAAGGCTGGACGAAGGCGAGCTGGCGCAAGCCGCCAACAGGGCAGCAAGGCAGAGGGCAGAGAACAGCCGCAGGCAAGCGATCATGTGTATGTTCCTGATACTCGAGCAAATTAGCGGGGAATTGTACCCAAGCACTGGCATGGGTGCGACGTCGTTAACATTTAAAGCAGTGATATAAGTCGCAGTGCCTGATTACACGAGGTAATACGGCCTTTACGAAATGTTGCGCTGGTAGATATCGGGCGCCAATCATGACTTTTCCTCCCTTTTTCAGGTCTTCCTTGAGTCTGCGAGTCATTGGTCGCGGTCGTAGTCTGTACAATGATGACCTTCGCCCTGAAGGGTAACAAATCATGAGGTCTGCGCTTTGACTGCTCCAGTTGCTTTGAATTCCGCCGCGGGCTCGCTTTATGTAGTGGCCACGCCAATCGGCAATCTGGATGACATGAGCGTGCGGGCATTGAAGGTCTTGCGCGAGGTGGCGCTGATTGCCGCCGAGGATACGCGCCACTCATCACGATTGATGCAGCATTTCGGCATATCAACGCCATTGGCTGCGTGTCACGAGCATAACGAACGCGAAGAGGGCAGTCGGTTTATTACTCGCCTGCTGGCAGGCGATGATGTTGCGCTGATCTCCGATGCGGGGACGCCACTGATCTCTGATCCTGGGTATCACCTGGTGCGTCAGGCTCGCGCTGCGGGTATTGCAGTCGTCCCGGTGCCAGGTGCCTGCGCGTTGATTGCTGCGCTCTCGGCGGCTGGCATGCCTTCTGATCGTTTTATTTTCGAGGGTTTCTTGCCTGCCAAGGCTGTAGGCCGTCGCGCTCGCCTGGAGCTGCTTAAAGAAGAGCCACGCACCCTGATCTTCTATGAAGCGCCGCATCGTATTCTTGAATGTCTGCAGGATCTGGAACTGGTCTTCGGTGCGCAGCGACCTGCGTTGCTGGCCCGCGAGCTGACTAAAACCTTCGAAACCCTCAAAGGGTTGCCGCTCGCTGAGCTGCGTGAATTTGTCGAAAGCGACAGCAATCAGCAGCGTGGCGAGTGTGTGGTGTTGGTGGCGGGCTGGACCGAGCCGGAAGATGAAGACGTCATCGGTAGCGAGGCGCGACGGATTCTGGATCTCCTGCTTGCAGAGATGCCGCTCAAGCGTGCCGCAGCCCTGGCAGCGGAAATTACCGGTGTGCGTAAAAATCTGCTTTATCAGGTGGCTCTGGACAAGCAAAAGGGCGAATAAATCCCTGCAACCCGAGCTCGCGACGTATTAAAGCTTGTTCTGAGGTGGCTGTGCCGCTAACCTTGTCGGCGGAGAGTCGATTGGACAGTCGCTGCCTCTTATTGTTCGCAATTAAGGGGGGGAGGAAAGTCCGGGCTCCATAGGGCGGAGTGCCAGGTAACGCCTGGGAGGCGTGAGCCTACGGAAAGTGCCACAGAAAATAACCGCCTAAGCGCTTCGGCGCCGGTAAGGGTGAAAAGGTGCGGTAAGAGCGCACCGCGCGTCTGGCAACAGTTCGTGGTCAAGGTAAACCCCACTCGGAGCAAGACCAAATAGGGTTCCTAGGCGTGGCCCGCGCTGGAACCGGGTAGGTTGCTAAAGACGTCCAGTGATGGCCGTCGTAGAGGAATGACTGTCCTCGACAGAACCCGGCTTACAGATCGACTCTCCACCTTTTTTCTCCCCTCTCGTTTCAGCTGTATTACACCCTCCGTAATACCAAAAAAATCTTAAACCTCATAAATCACTTTAAGTTCGCGCTGCAGCGTTTTGAGCTGTGTCGGAATTTTCCGTAAGACCCCTCCTGAAATTCGCGCTAACCGTCCGATATCGCTCCTAAATCCCAGTTATGTAAGGGTTTTCCTTAAGACCGTGCCTTGACTGTGTGGTGGGCGGGTTCCTATAGTGTGCGCAAGTGGCAGAAAGTGGCGCGAAGTGGGTTTTTTTAACGCAAAAAGCTAGAATTCGGAGAAAGCGCCTGTGTTTCGTGGTGCCAACGCAATCAATCTCGATGCAAAGGGCCGTCTCGCTATGCCGAGCCGGTACCGTGACGAGTTGGATTCGCGTAGCGCCGGGCAATTGATCGTGACCATTGATGCTGTAGACCCTTGCTTATGCCTTTATCCGCTCTCCGAATGGGAGCTGATCGAGGCGAAATTGCGTGAGCTCGCTACTTTCCGCGAAGAAAACCGCCGCCTGCAGCGTTTGCTGATTGGTAATGCGGTTGATCTGGAGCTGGATGGGAGTGGGCGTTTCCTGGTTCCGCCGCGTCTTCGTGAATATGCCAAATTGGATAAGCGCGTGATGTTAGTGGGCCAGCTCAATAAGTTTCAACTGTGGGACGAGGACGCCTGGAACGCTCTTGCTGATGCGGATCTGGCGGCCATTCAACAACCGGGCGCGATGCCTGATGAATTACGTGATCTGATCCTGTGACTATGAATAGCGGCTTTACCCACATCACCGTACTGCTCGACGAAGCCGTAGAGGCTCTCGCGGTGCGTGCTGATGGCTGCTATATGGACGGCACTTTCGGGCGCGGCGGACATAGCCGACTCGTATTGGAGAAGCTTGGCCCTGATGGCCGATTGCTAGGATTCGACAAAGATCCTCAAGCAATTGCCACCGGGCAAGCGCTAGCGGCCGAAGACGGCCGCTTTGTCATTGTGCAGCGCAGCTTCGCTGAACTGGGCTCGGAGGCTCAAGCACGCGGCATTGCGGGCAAGGTCAGTGGGATTCTTCTGGATCTCGGTGTTTCCTCGCCACAGCTTGATGATCCTGAGCGCGGCTTCAGCTTCATGAACGACGGCCCGCTGGATATGCGCATGGACCCGACCCGTGGCGTCAGCGCTGCCGAGTTCATCGCCACTGCACCCGTTGAAGAAATTGCCCGTGTATTCAAGGAATATGGCGAAGAGCGTTTCGCCAAGCGTATGGCCGGTGCTGTCGTTGCTCGCCGTGAAGTGCAGCCTTTCGAGCGCACGGCTGACCTGGCTGAAGTACTCAAGGTCGCCAACCCGGCCTGGGAAAAAGGCAAGAATCCGGCGACACGTGCTTTTCAGGGCCTGCGCATTCACGTCAATAATGAACTGGGCGATCTTGAAGCGGGCCTTGACGCTGCGCTTGAAGCGCTGGAAGTAGGCGGGCGCCTGGTTGTCATCAGCTTCCACTCCCTTGAAGACCGCATCGTAAAACTGTTCATGCGCAAACTCGTCAAGGGTGAAGCGGACAATATGCCGCGCAACTTGCCGATCCAGTACAAGGCCTTTGAGCCGAAGATCAAACTCATCGGCAAAGCACAATTCGCCTCGGACGAAGAAACCAAAGCCAATCCACGCTCGCGCAGCGCTGTCATGCGTGTCGCGGAGAAGCTCAGGTGAGCCGTCAGTTCCTCAAGCCTTTACCAGGCGGCAGCTTCTTCATGCTGCTGCTGTTTCTCGCCGTCCTCGTTTCGGCGATTGGTGTTTCCTACAGTGCCCACTGGAATCGTCAGTTGCTCAATTCGCTGTACTCAGAGCTGAGCATTCGTGACAAGGCGCAGGCTGAATGGGGCCGTCTGATTCTCGAACAGAGCACCTGGACCGCCCACAGCCGTATCGAAAGCCTCGCCACTGAGCAACTGAAGATGCGCATCCCTAGCGCAGCGGAAGTGCGGATGGTGGCGCCATGATGAAGCTAGACGGCGCACTTTACCCATGGCGTTTTCGCGTCGTTGTCGGCTTGTTGCTGGCATTGGTCGCAGCTATTTGCTGGCGGATCATCGACCTGCAAGTGGTCGATCACACGTTCCTCAAGGAGCAGGGTGATGCGCGCAGTCTTCGGCATATTCCCATTCCGGCACACCGTGGTCTGATTACCGATCGTAATGGCGAGCCTTTGGCTGTCAGTACGCCGGTGACGACCTTGTGGGCCAACCCGAAAGAAATGCAGCTGGATAAAAGCAAGTGGGCTGTTCTGGCTACCGCGTTGGGGCAGGATCCCAAGGCCCTGGCTGAGCGCCTGGACTCGCAGGCCGGTAAGGAATTCATCTATCTGGTCCGCGGCCTGACGCCTGAACATGGTCAGGCTGTGCTTGATCTGAAAGTGCCAGGCGTTTACGGCATTGAAGAGTTCCGCCGCTTTTATCCTGCTGGTGACGTGACCGCCCACATGGTTGGCTTCACTGACCTCGACGACCACGGTCGCGAAGGTGTCGAGCTGGCCTATGACGACTGGCTCGCGGGTGTTCCCGGGAAAAGACAGGTCATCAAGGATCGGCGAGGACGACTGATTAAAGACGTTCAGGTCACCAAAAACGCCAAGGCTGGAAAGACCGTGGCGTTGTCCATTGATCTACGCCTGCAATATCTGGCCACTCGCGAACTGCGTAATGCAATCGTCGAGAACGAAGCCAAGGCCGGCAGCATGGTCATCATGGACGTCAAGACCGGCGAAGTTTTGGCCATGGTCAACTTCCCGACTTACAACCCGAACAACCGTCGCACCATGGTTCCGGCAGCCATGCGTAACCGGGCGATCATTGACGTGTTCGAACCTGGTTCGACCATGAAGCCGATCTCCATGACCGCCGCGCTCGACAGTGGTCGCTGGAAACCGACTGACAAGGTTGAGGTTTATCCCGGCACCTTGCAGATTGGCAAATACACGATCCGCGACGTGACCAAGACTGAAGGTCCGGTTCTCGACCTGACCGGCATCCTGATCAACTCCAGTAACGTCGGCATGAGTAAGGTCGCGTTTGACGTTGGTGGTGAAGCGATTTTCCAGGCCATGCAGCGCGTGGGCCTGGGGCAGTACACCGGCCTGGGCTTCCCGGGTGAGCGTGTCGGTAACTTGCCGAATTATCGTGAGTGGCGCAAGGCTGAAACTGCAACGCTATCTTACGGCTACGGTTTGTCCGTCACGGCGCTGCAACTGGTGCACGCCTATGCGGCCATCGCCAACAACGGCCGCATCGTGCCGCTGACCATTTTGAAAAGCGACAAGCCGCCGGTAGCAACCCAGGCTATTCCGGAGCCGACCGCCAAGACCCTGCAAACCATGCTGCAGGCAGTGATTGAAGATTCTCGTGGTGTTTATCGCGCACGTGTCCCTTCGTATCACGTAGCAGGCAAGAGTGGTACGGCACGTAAAACGTCGGTCGGTACCAAGGGCTACGCAGAAAACTCCTATCGCTCGCTGTTCGCGGGCTTCGGTCCGATGAGCAATCCGCGCTACGCCGTGGTTGTGGTCATTGATGAACCAAGCAAGGGCGGCTACTACGGCGGTCTGGTATCGGCGCCTGTGTTCAGCAAGGTCATGTCCGGCACCCTGCGTCTGATGAACGTGACACCTGACAACCTCGCTCCGATTCCCGTAGAGCAGGTCAATGCAGCTCCAGTCGTTAAAGGAGGGCGTGGTTGATGTCGTCCAGCCTGAACAAGATTTTCGCCCACGCTTCCAGCGATCTGATGATTCGCGAGCTGACGCTGGACAGCCGTAAAGTGCGCGGCGGCGATTTGTTTCTCGCCGTCCCCGGTGGCCGCTCTGACGGCCGCGATCATATCGTCGACGCTCTGGCGCATGGGGCCGCAGCAGTGGCCTATGAAGTCGAAGGTGCGAAAGTACTGCCGATCACCGACGTGCCAATGATTCCGGTCAGAGGTCTTGCTGCCCAGTTGTCAGATATTGCCGGGCGTTTTTATGGTGATCCGAGCCGCAGCCTCAACATGGTTGGCGTGACGGGCACTAATGGCAAAACCAGTGTCACCCAACTGGTCGCGCAAGCGCTGGATCTGCTGGGGCAGCATTGCGGCATCGTCGGCACGTTGGGTACTGGATTTTACGGTTCACTGCAAAGCGGTCGACACACCACCCCTGACCCTATCGCGGTGCAGGCGACGTTGTCTGACCTGAAGAAGGCCGGTGCACGTGCGATCGCAATCGAAGTTTCGTCTCATGGTCTTGACCAGGGGCGTGCAACCGCTCTGGCTTTTGATGTCGCCGTGTTGACCAACCTGTCCCGTGAACATCTTGACTACCACGGCACGATGGAAGCCTACGGCGCGGCCAAGGCCAAGTTGTTCGCCTGGTCTGACCTGCGTTGCCGCGTGATCAATATCGACGATGAGTTCGGTCGTACGCTGGCGGCTGAAAAGCGCGAGTCCCGTCTCATTACTTATAGCCTGGAAGATTCCAGCGCTTATCTGTATTGCCGTGATGCGAAATTCGATGACGAAGGTGTTCGCGCCACACTGGTCACGCCGCAGGGTCAGCACTTGCTGCGCAGCACGCTGCTGGGCCGGTTCAACCTGAGCAACGTACTCGGCGCAGTAGGCGCCTTGCTCGGCCTGGATTATGCCCTGGACGAGATTCTTAAAGTTCTGCCGAAGCTGGAAGGTCCGGTAGGCCGCATGCAGCGTTTGGGTGGCGGTGAAAAGCCGCTGGTGGTGGTCGACTATGCCCACACCCCGGATGCTCTGGAAAAAGTACTGACTGCTTTGCGCCCGCACGCCAAGGGCCGCTTGCTGTGCCTGTTCGGCTGCGGCGGTGATCGTGACCGCGGCAAGCGTCCGCTGATGGCGGAAGTCGTTGAGCGTCTGGCTGATGGCGTCCTTGTCACTGATGACAATCCTCGTACAGAAGCGTCAGCGCAGATATTCGATGACATTCGTCAAGGTTTCAGCGCTGCGCACAACGTTCGTTTTGTCGAAGGCCGTGGTCAGGCAATTGCCGAAGTCATCGCCAGTGCTAAAGCCAGCGATGTGATTGTGCTCGCAGGCAAAGGTCACGAGGACTATCAGGAAATCAACGATCAGCGCCAGCCATTCTCCGATCTGGAAGAGGCTGCCAAGGCGTTGGCCGCGTGGGGGGTGACGAATGCTTAGGCCGTTATCTCTCAGTGAATTGACCACAGTGCTCGATGCGCGTCTCGTGGGCGATGATCGTACTTTTGATGGCGTGAGCATCGACAGCCGCGCTATCAAGCCGGGTCAACTGTTTGTGGCACTGACCGGGCCGCGTTTTGACGGTCATGATTACCTGGAGCAAGTGGCCGCCAAAGGCGCGGTAGGTGCATTGGTCGAACGTGAAATCCCGAATGCTGCATTGCCGCAACTGGTGGTGCTCGATACCCGCAAGGCGCTCGCACAACTGGGTGCGCTCAATCGCAATGCGTTCGTCGACAGGCCCGTTGCAGCGATTACAGGCTCCAGCGGCAAAACCACGGTTAAAGAAATGCTTGCCAGCGTCATGCGCACACGCGGGCCGGTTCTGGCTACCCGAGGCAACCTGAATAACGAGCTGGGCGTTCCGTTGACCCTCCTTGAACTGGCGCCTGAGTACTCGGCTGCCGTCATCGAAATGGGCGCCTCTCGTGTGGGCGAAATCGCTTTCACTGTCAGCCTGACCAAACCTCACGTCGCGCTGATTACCAACGCGGGCACGGCTCACGTTGGGGAGTTTGGCGGGCCAGACAAAATTGTCGAAGCCAAAGGCGAAATTCTCGAAGGACTCGATAGCTTTGGCGTCGCTGTTCTTAATAAAGAAGACAAGGCTTTCCCGATCTGGGCAGCCCGCGCAGGTGATCGTCGCATCGTGAGCTTCGCGATCGCTGATCAAAGCGCCGATTTCCATGCTCAGGAACTGAGCCTTGATGCTCGGGGTTGCCCTGGCTTCATGTTGAATAGCCCACTGGGTTCGGCTGCGGTGCAGCTTAATCTGCTGGGTACGCACAATGTGGCCAATGCATTGGCCGCGGCGGCTGCGGGCCATGCCATGGGTGTCGATCTGAACGGCATCGTCGCTGGGCTCAACGCTGTGCAGCCGGTTAAAGGCCGCACTGTTGCGCAGCTCGGTCTTAATGGCGTGCGCGTTATCGATGACACCTACAACGCGAATCCGAGCTCCATCAATGCTGCCGTAGACATCCTCACCGGTTTCTCTGGCCGTACCGTGCTGGTCCTCGGAGACATCGGCGAGCTGGGCGACTGGGCCGAAAAAGGTCATCGCGATGTTGGTGCCTATGCCTCTGGCAAGGTTTCGGCGCTGTATGCCGTTGGTCCGTTGATGGCCCACGCGGTCAGTGCCTTCGGCGAGCATGCGCGCCATTTTGCCAATCAGACTGACCTGATCGCTGCGCTGGGCGCCGAACAGGATCCTCAAACCACTATTTTGATCAAGGGCTCGCGGAGCGCTGCGATGGAAAACGTCGTTGCCGCCCTCTGCGGTTCTAGCCTGGAGACACATTAATGCTGCTGCTGCTGGCCGAGTTTCTGCAACAGTTCCACAAAGGCTTCGCGGTCTTCCAATACCTGACCCTGCGCGGGATTCTCGGCGTGCTCACTGCATTGTCGCTTTCTCTGTGCCTGGGGCCCTGGATGATCCGTGCATTGCAGATGCGCCAGATCGGCCAGTCCGTTCGTAATGACGGGCCACAGTCTCACCTGTCCAAATCCGGTACGCCGACCATGGGCGGGGCGTTGATTCTGTCTTCCATTGGTATCAGCACTTTGCTCTGGGCTGACCTGAGCAACCGCTATGTCTGGGTGGTGCTGCTGGTGACATTGCTATTCGGCGGCATTGGCTGGGTGGACGATTACCGCAAGGTCATTGAAAAGAACTCTAAAGGCCTGCCGAGCCGCTGGAAGTATTTCTGGCAGTCGGTATTTGGCTTGTGCGCGGCTATCTTCCTGTACGTAACCGCGCCTTCCGCTGTGGAAACCACGCTGATTATTCCGATGTTCAAAGACGCCAGTATTGCGTTGGGCATCGGCTTTATCGTGCTGACCTACTTCGTGATCGTGGGCTCCAGTAACGCGGTCAACCTGACCGACGGCCTGGACGGTCTGGCGATTCTGCCAACGGTTCTGGTGGGTGGCGCGCTGGGCATCTTCTGCTACCTGTCAGGTAACGTGAAATTCGCTGAATACCTGCTGATCCCCTATGTACCGGGCGCGGGTGAACTGATTGTGTTCTGTGGGGCATTGATCGGTGCCGGGCTTGGCTTCCTGTGGTTCAACACCTACCCGGCTCAGGTCTTCATGGGCGATGTGGGCGCGCTGGCACTCGGTGCAGCGCTGGGCACCATTGCCGTCATCGTTCGTCAGGAAATCGTCCTGTTCATCATGGGCGGCGTGTTCGTGATGGAAACCCTGTCAGTCGTCATTCAGGTTGCATCCTTTAAATTGACCGGCCGCCGCGTTTTCCGCATGGCTCCGATCCACCACCACTTTGAACTCAAGGGCTGGCCCGAGCCGCGTGTGATCGTCCGTTTCTGGATCATTACCGTGATTCTCGTGTTGATCGGCCTTGCCACGCTGAAACTGAGGTAGAACGAGTGTCTCTTATCGCTTCAGACCATTTCCGCATCATTGTCGGCCTCGGCAAGAGCGGCATGTCCCTGGTTCGCTTTCTGGCGAGCCGGGGCGTGTCCTTTGCCGTGGCCGATACGCGGGAAAATCCACCGGAGCTGGCGACTTTGCGTCGTGACTATCCGCAGGTGGATGTGCGCTGTGGCGAACTGGACGTTGAATTCCTGTGCCGTGCCAACGAGCTTTACGTGAGCCCGGGTCTCGCACTGGCGACCCCGGCGTTGCAGCAAGCCGCTGCACGTGGCGTGAAGCTGTCCGGCGATATCGAGTTGTTTGCCCGTTACGCCAAGGCCCCGATCATTGCGATCACGGGCTCCAACGCGAAAAGCACCGTGACCACGCTGGTCGGCGAGATGGCTGCGGCGTCGGGCAAGCGCGTTGCGGTCGGCGGTAATCTGGGTACGCCCGCGCTGGATCTGCTCAGCGACGATGTCGAACTCTACGTGATGGAGCTCTCCAGCTTCCAACTGGAAACCACTGATCAGCTCGGCGCAGAAGTGGCGACCGTGCTGAACATCAGTGAAGACCACATGGACCGTTACAGCGGTTTGCCTGCTTACCATCTGGCGAAGCACCGTGTATTTCGTGGCGCTCGTCAGGTGGTGGTCAACCGTCAGGACGTCCTGACCCGGCCGTTGATCGGTGAAGGTCTGCCGTGCTGGACTTTTGGCCTGAACAAACCCGACTTCAATGGCTTTGGTTTGCGCGAAGAAGACGGCGAAAAATATCTCGCCTTCCAGTTCGACAACCTGATGCCTGTACGCGAATTGAAAATCCGTGGCGCTCATAATCAGTCCAATGCTCTGGCTGCGCTTGCGCTTGGCCACGCTGTAGGTTTGCCGATGGACGCCATGCTGTCCAGCCTGCGCACTTTTGGCGGCCTGGAGCATCGTTGCCAATGGCTGCGTGAGCGCAATGGCGTGAGCTATTACGATGACTCCAAAGCCACCAACGTGGGTGCCGCACTGGCTGCCATTGAAGGCCTCGGTGCAGACATCGACGGCAAACTGGTGCTGATTGCCGGCGGTGATGGCAAGGGTGCAGATTTCAGTGGTCTGCGTGCGCCTGTTGCTGCCAACTGCCGCGCTGTGGTGCTCATCGGCCGCGACGCCGAGCTGATCGCGCAGGCGTTGGGCGATGGCGTAGAACTGATCCGGGTTGCAACGCTTGAAGACGCTGTTTTGCGCTGCGCCGATATTGCGCAGGCGGGCGACGCCGTTCTGCTGTCTCCGGCGTGCGCCAGTTTCGACATGTTCAAGAACTACGAAGAGCGCGGTCGTCTGTTCGCGCAAGCCGTGGGAGACTTGTCATGATCTTCGGCGTAATCAAGCCTTTCCCGTCCCCGATCATCAGCGGCCGTGGCATTGATGTCGACTTCCCGATGCTGGCGGGCTGTCTGGCGTTGCTGGGCCTGGGTCTGGTGATGATCACCTCTGCTTCCTCGGAAGTGGCGGCGGTGAACTCCGGCAACACCCTCTACATGATGACTCGCCATTTGATCTACATGATCATCGGCATCTTCGCCTGTGGCTTGACCATGATGATTCCGGTCGCCACCTGGCAGCGTTTGGGCTGGATGATGCTGTTGGGCGCATTTGGTCTGCTTGTGATGGTGCTGATACCGGGTGTTGGTCGTGAGGTAAACGGCTCGATGCGCTGGATCGGCTTTGGCATGTTCAACGTTCAGCCTTCGGAGATCGCCAAGGTCTTCGTGGTGATTTTCCTCGCCGGTTACCTGATTCGTCGCCAGCAGGAAGTTCGCGAAAGCTGGATGGGCTTCTTCAAGCCATTCATCGTCCTGCTGCCAATGGCCGGTCTGTTGCTCATGGAGCCGGACTTCGGTGCCACCGTCGTGATGATGGGCGCAGCGGCTGCGATGCTCTTCCTCGGTGGCGTAGGGCTGTTCCGTTTCAGTCTGATGGTTGCCCTGGCGGTTGGCGCGGTGTTCGTGCTGGTTCAGGCTCAACCGTATCGGATGGCGCGTCTGATTACCTTCACCGACCCATGGTCCGACCAGTTCGGTTCCGGCTACCAGTTGACTCAGGCTCTGATCGCGTTTGGACGTGGAGAGTGGCTGGGCGTTGGTCTGGGCAACAGCGTGCAGAAGCAGTTCTATCTGCCTGAAGCCCACACTGACTTCGTGTTCTCGGTACTCGCTGAAGAACTGGGCGTAGTGGGTTCGTTGTTGACCGTCGCGCTATTCGTGTTCGTCAGTATCCGCGCCATGTACATCGGCATGTGGGCCGAGCGCGCCAAGCAGTTCTTCGGCGCTTACGTGGCTTACGGTCTGGCGTTCCTGTGGATCGGCCAGTTCCTGATCAATATCGGTGTGAACGTTGGTCTGTTGCCAACCAAAGGTCTGACCCTGCCGTTCCTTAGCTACGGCGGCAGCTCGTTGGTGATCTGCTGCGCAAGCCTGGGTCTGCTGTTGCGGATCGAGTGGGAATCGCGCAACAACATGGGCAGCGAAGAAGCGGAATTCAATGAAAGTGACTTCGCCGAGGAGCCTAACCATGGACGCTAACGTGCTGATCATGGCTGGCGGCACCGGCGGACATGTATTCCCGGCGCTGGCCTGCGCGCGCGAGTTTCAGGCCCGTGGTTACAAGGTGCATTGGCTCGGTACGCCACGGGGCATCGAGAACGAACTGGTGCCACAGGCCGGGTTTGCTCTGCACCTGATCAACGTCACCGGTTTGCGCGGCAAGGGTCGACTTTCCTTGCTCAAGGCACCTCTGATGTTGCTCAAAGCGTTGATGCAGGCTCGTAAAGTCGTGCGTGAGCTCAAGCCGGTTTGCGTAGTGGGCTTCGGTGGTTATGTCACCGGTCCAGGCGGCCTTGCCGCGAAGCTGGGCAAAGTACCTTTGATCATTCATGAGCAGAACGCGGTTGCGGGTACTGCCAATCGCAGTCTGGCCTCGTTCGCCAGCCGTGTATGTGAGGCGTTCCCGAACACCTTCGCAGCTTCCGAAAAACGCCGCACTACGGGTAACCCGGTACGTGCCGAGCTGTTTCTGGAAACACCGCGTCAGGCGCTGGCCGGGCGCAAGGCGCGCTTGCTGGTATTGGGTGGCAGCCTCGGTGCCGAGCCACTGAACAAATTATTACCCGAGGCCCTTTCGCAGGTGCCTGCGGAGTTTCGGCCTGAAGTGTTTCATCAGGCTGGCAAGAATCACGACGAAATCACCTCAGAGCGTTATCGCGCTGCCGGTGTCGAGGCGCAGGTCGCCCCGTTCATCAAAGACATGGCCCAAGCCTATGGCTGGGCCGACCTGGTGGTCTGTCGCGCAGGCGCGCTGACCATCAGTGAATTGGCGGCGGCCGGACTGCCCTCGCTGTTGGTGCCATTGCCCCATGCGATCGACGATCACCAGTCCCGTAACGCCGACTATCTGGCTCACGAGGGCGCAGCCTTCGTCATGCCACAAGCGACAACTGACGCAGCCGATATGGCGGCGCGTCTGAAAGAGGTTTTGATGCAACCCGAACAACTCAACACCATGGCGCGCACCGCCCGCCGGCTGGCCAAGCCTGATGCAACCAATACTGTTGTAGATATCTGCCTGGAGGTGGCTCATGGTTGAGAATCAACGCGCCATGCCACAGCCGGAAATGCGCCGTATCCGTCGCATCCACTTCGTCGGTATCGGCGGCGTGGGTATGTGCGGGATTGCCGAAGTCTTGTTGAACCTGGGTTATGAAGTCTCCGGTTCCGACCTGAAGGCCTCCCCGGTGACCGAGCGCCTTGAGTCCTTTGGCGCGCACATCTTCATCGGCCATCGCGCAGAAAACACCGTCGGCGCTGACGTGCTGGTGGTTTCCAGTGCCGTGAACACTTCGAACCCGGAAGTGGCGACTGCTCTTGAGCGTCGTATCCCGGTGGTGCCGCGTGCCGAGATGCTGGCCGAGCTGATGCGTTATCGCCACGGCATCGCCGTTGCCGGTACGCATGGCAAAACTACCACTACCAGCCTTATCGCTTCGGTGTTCGCGGCCGGTGGTCTGGACCCGACATTCGTGATCGGTGGTCGTCTGAACGCTGCCGGTACCAATGCGCAGCTGGGCACCAGTCGCTACCTGATTGCCGAAGCCGATGAAAGCGATGCCAGCTTCCTGCATCTGCAGCCATTGGTTGCAGTGGTCACCAACATCGACGCCGATCACATGGCGACCTATGAAGGCGACTTCAACAAGTTGAAGAAAACCTTCGTCGAGTTTCTCCACAACCTGCCTTTCTATGGTCTGGCGGTGGTGTGTATCGATGATCCGGTCGTGCGTGAAATCCTGCCACAGGTCAAGCGTCCAACCGTGACCTACGGCTTCAGCGAAACGGCCGACGTGCGCGCTATCAACGTGCGCCAGGAAGGCATGCTGACGTTCTTCACCGTATTACGTCGCGACCGTGAGCCGCTGGACGTGTCGGTGAACATGCCGGGCAACCACAACGTACTTAATTCGCTGGCAACCATCGCTATTGCTACGGATGAAGGCGTCAGTGACGAAGCCATTGTCCAGGGCCTGTCGGGCTTCCAGGGTGTTGGTCGACGTTTCCAGGTTTATGGCGAGTTGCCGGTCGAAGGTGGCAACGTCATGCTGGTTGATGACTACGGTCACCACCCTCGCGAAGTTGCTGCAGTGATCAACGCTGTTCGTGGCGGCTGGCCGGACCGTCGTCTGGTCATGGTTTATCAGCCTCACCGCTTTAGCCGGACTCGTGATCTGTACGACGATTTCGTGCAAGTACTGGCCGAGGCCAACGTGCTGTTGCTGATGGAAGTCTATCCAGCAGGCGAAGAGCCAATTCCGGGGGCGGACAGCCGCAACCTGTGCCACAGCATCCGTCAGCGTGGTCAACTGGACCCTATCTACATTGATCGCGGCGTCGAGCTGGCGCCGTTGGTCAAGCCTCTGCTGCGTGCGGGCGACATCCTGCTGTGCCAGGGCGCTGGTGATATCGGCGGGCTGGCTCCGCAATTGTTGAGAAGCCCGTTGTTCGTGGGAGCCGTCATTGCGCCTACTGAAGGGAAGCTGAAATGACTGCGCCACTGCAATCGTCCCTGCTCTCGACGCTGGAGCCGAAATCGTTCGGCCGCGTTGCCGTGCTGTTCGGTGGCAAGAGTGCTGAGCGCCCGGTTTCCCTGAAGTCCGGGCAAGCGGTGTTGCAAGCGTTGCAGAGTGCCGGTGTCGATGCATTCGGCATCGATGTCGGCGACGATTTCCTGCAGCGTCTGGTCAGTGAAAAGATTGATCGTGCGTTCATTGTCCTGCACGGACGCGGTGGCGAAGACGGCACCATGCAAGGCCTGTTGGAGTGTCTGGATATTCCTTACACCGGCAGCGGCGTGCTGGCTTCTGCGCTGGCTATGGACAAGCTGCGGACCAAGCAGGTCTGGCAGAGTCTTGGCCTGCCAACGCCTTTGCACGCAGTGCTTGGCAGTGAATCGGATTGTATTTCAGCAGCCGCGGAACTGGGCCTGCCTTTGATCGTCAAACCGGCTCATGAAGGTTCCAGTATCGGTATGGCGAAGGTGACCAGCGTCGAGGAATTGATCGTCGCGTGGAAAGCCGCCAGTACCTACGATTCGCAAGTTTTGGTTGAGCAATGGATTCAAGGTCCGGAGTTCACCATCGCATCCCTGCGTGGCCAGGTATTGCCTCCCATCGGCCTGGGCACTCCTCACAGCTTTTACGACTACGACGCCAAGTACCTGGCTGACGATACCCAGTATCGGATTCCGTGCGGGCTCGATGACACCAAGGAACAGGAACTCAAACAACTGACCGCTCGCGCGTGCGAAGCCGTTGGCGTTACCGGCTGGGCGCGTACTGATGTCATGCAGGACGCAAACGGCAAGTTCTGGCTGCTGGAAGTGAACACCGTACCGGGAATGACCGACCACAGTCTGGTGCCGATGGCGGCCCGTGCTGCAGGTCTGGATTTTCAACAACTGGTGTTGGCGATTCTGGCCGACAGCGTCCAGGCGCGAGGTTAAGTCATGAACGCGACGGCGCGTCATCAGCCTCCAGCATCCGGCCGCAAGCCGGTGCCGCGTGGTGCCAGTCGCACGGTGACCAGAGAGCCGCTTTCGGCGCGTGTGCCGAAAGCCAAAGTAGGCGGTTTCTTCAAGAAGCTGGGTTGGTTGATATTGATGGTTGCGCTGGGCTACGGCGTTTACGAGGGCGCACAGCGGTTGCTGCCTTATGCGGACCGGCCCATCACCAAGATCAACGTTCAGGGCGACCTGAGCTATATCAGCCAGCAGGCGGTGCAGCAGCGGATCGCGCCTTATGTCGCGGCGAGCTTCTTCACCATCGACCTTGCTGCCATGCGCAGCGAGCTGGAAAAGATGCCATGGATTGCTCACGCAGAAGTACGGCGTGTATGGCCGGATCAAGTAGTGATCCGTCTTGAGGAGCAACTGCCGGTGGCGCGCTGGGGTGATGAAGCTTTGCTCAACAATCAGGGCGAAGCATTTACACCACGCGAGCTGGCCAATTACGAACACCTGCCGCAATTGTTTGGCCCGCAGCGGGCCCAGCAGCAGGTGATGCAGCAGTATCAGGTGTTGAGTCAGATGTTGCGCCCAATGGGGTTTTCCATCGCTCGGCTGGAATTACGTGAACGTGGCAGCTGGTTTTTGACCACGGGGGCGGGCAGTGCGGGACCCGGTATCGAGCTGTTGCTGGGACGCGATCACCTTGTAGAAAAAATGCGCCGTTTTATCGCCATTTACGACAAAACGCTTAAAGAACAGATCACGAATATTGCGCGCGTCGATCTGCGTTACTCCAACGGCCTTGCCGTCGGGTGGCGCGAGCAGGCAGCGCCCCCGACGGACAAACCCGCCGTCGCGAAGAATTGACAAGAGGCAGGACCATGGCAAACGTGCAAAGCGGCAAAATGATCGTTGGCTTGGATATCGGCACCTCCAAGGTGGTGGCGCTGGTAGGCGAAGTCGCGGCCGATGGCACGCTGGAAATCGTCGGTATCGGTACCCATCCATCCCGCGGCCTGAAGAAGGGCGTGGTGGTGAATATCGAGTCCACCGTGCAGTCGATCCAGCGCGCAGTGGAGGAAGCCCAACTGATGGCGGGCTGCCGTATTCACTCGGCGTTCGTCGGCGTGGCGGGCAACCACATTCGCAGCCTGAACTC
Organism: Pseudomonas syringae group sp. J309-1; assembly: GCF_032582135.1. Classification (NCBI taxonomy): domain Bacteria; kingdom Pseudomonadati; phylum Pseudomonadota; class Gammaproteobacteria; order Pseudomonadales; family Pseudomonadaceae; genus Pseudomonas; species Pseudomonas syringae group sp. J309-1. The sequence continues at coordinate 26,448 of NZ_JAWHNU010000052.1, forward strand.
CCACGGCATCGTCGCGATCCGCGATCGTGAAGTCAGCTCGGCGGACCTGGAGCGTGTACTTGACGCTGCTCAGGCGGTTGCGATTCCGGCTGATCAGCGCGTGCTGCACACCTTGCCGCAGGATTACGTGATCGATAACCAGGAAGGCGTTCGCGAGCCACTGGGCATGTCGGGCGTACGTCTGGAAGCCAAAGTGCATGTGGTGACCTGCGCAGTGAACGCCGCGCAAAACATCGAGAAGTGCGTGCGTCGCTGTGGTCTGGAAATTGACGACATCATTCTGGAGCAGCTCGCTTCGGCCTATTCGGTTCTGACCGACGACGAAAAAGAGCTGGGCGTGTGTCTGGTGGATATCGGTGGCGGCACGACCGACATCGCGATCTTCACCGAGGGTGCGATTCGCCATACAGCGGTGATCCCGATTGCCGGTGATCAAGTCACCAATGACATCGCTATGGCGTTGCGTACACCGACGCAATACGCCGAAGAAATCAAGATCCGTTACGCCTGCGCCCTGGCCAAGCTGGCCGGTGCCGGTGAAACCATCAAAGTGCCAAGCGTCGGCGACCGTCCACCGCGCGAGCTGTCGCGTCAGGCGCTGGCCGAAGTGGTCGAGCCACGCTACGACGAACTGTTCACCCTGATTCAGGCGGAACTGCGTCGCAGTGGCTACGAAGATCTTATCCCGGCCGGCATAGTGCTGACCGGTGGTACCTCGAAAATGGAAGGCGCGGTCGAACTGGCCGAAGAAATCTTCCATATGCCGGTGCGCCTGGGTGTGCCGCATAGCGTCAAAGGGCTCGCAGATGTCGTGCGTAACCCGATTTATTCCACCGGTGTCGGCTTGTTGCTGTACGGCCTGCAAAAGCAGTCTGACGGTTTCTCTTTGTCTGGCATCAGTAGTAGCAGTAGCGGCTATGGAGATGAGCCTAAAGCTCCAGTGCTTGAACGCTTCAAGCGCTGGGTGCAAGGCAACTTCTAAGCCTCAAAGCAGTAATGGCAGCAGTGGGCACCAGGCAAAAAAACTAGAGAATGAAAGGAGAGGGAAAATGTTCGAACTCGTAGACAACGTCCCGCAAAGCCCGGTAATCAAAGTTATCGGTGTGGGTGGTGGTGGCGGCAACGCCGTTAATCACATGGTCAAGAGCAACATCGAAGGCGTGGAATTCATCTGCGCGAACACCGATGCTCAAGCGCTGAAAAACATCGGCGCGCGTACCATCCTGCAACTGGGCACTGGCGTTACCAAAGGTCTTGGCGCTGGCGCCAACCCTGAAGTAGGTCGTCAGGCTGCTCTGGAAGATCGTGAGCGCATTGCAGAAGTTCTGCAGGGCACCAACATGGTTTTCATCACCACTGGCATGGGCGGCGGTACCGGTACCGGTGCAGCTCCGATCATCGCTGAAGTGGCCAAGGAAATGGGCATCCTCACCGTAGCGGTGGTGACTCGTCCGTTCCCGTTCGAAGGTCGCAAGCGTATGCAGATCGCCGATGAAGGCATCCGCATGCTGTCTGAAAGCGTCGACTCGTTGATCACCATTCCTAACGAGAAGCTGCTGACCATCCTCGGTAAAGACGCCAGCCTGCTGTCGGCTTTCGCCAAGGCAGACGATGTTCTGGCCGGTGCCGTTCGCGGTATCTCCGACATCATCAAGCGTCCGGGCATGATCAACGTCGACTTTGCCGACGTACGTACCGTGATGAGCGAAATGGGTATGGCGATGATGGGCACTGGCTGCGCCAGCGGTCCGAACCGTGCACGTGAAGCGACTGAAGCAGCCATTCGTAACCCGCTGCTCGAAGACGTCAATCTGCAGGGCGCTCGCGGCATCCTGGTCAACATCACTGCCGGTCCTGACCTGTCTCTGGGTGAGTACTCGGACGTGGGTAGCATCATCGAAGCGTTCGCCTCCGAGCACGCAATGGTCAAGGTCGGTACTGTTATCGATCCGGACATGCGCGACGAGTTGCACGTGACTGTGGTTGCCACAGGTCTGGGCGCGAAAATCGAGAAGCCGGTCAAGGTTATCGACAACACGCTGCAAACTGCCCAGCCGTCTCAGGCTCAGCCTGCTGCCGCTCGTCAGGAAGCCCCTTCGGTCAACTACCGCGACCTGGATCGTCCTACCGTGATGCGCAATCAGGCACACGCAGGCGCCACAGCCGCAAAAATGAGCCCGAATGACGATCTGGATTACCTGGACATCCCGGCTTTCCTGCGTCGTCAGGCTGATTGATGAAATGTATCAGGGGTATTAGGGTGATTGGTGTTCAGCAAAGGCCGGGTCTGCTATTATCGCCAGCCTTTGTTGATACCAGTTCGCAACTTGCGCTGAAGCGGCCAATGCCATGATTAAACAACGCACCCTGAAAAATATTATCCGTGCCACAGGTGTCGGTCTGCACTCCGGGGAGAAGGTTTACCTGACCCTCAAGCCTGCACCTGTGGATACCGGTATCGTGTTCGTACGTGCTGACCTCGACCCCGTCGTGCATATTGCTGCCCGCGCGGAAAATGTCGGTGACACCACTCTGTCGACCACGCTGGTCAGCGGTGATGTCAAAGTCGACACCGTAGAACATTTGCTCTCGGCCATGGCTGGCCTGGGCATCGATAACGCTTACGTTGAACTCTCTGCCTCCGAAGTTCCAATCATGGATGGCAGCGCGGGGCCCTTCGTATTCCTGATTCAGTCGGCTGGCCTGGAAGAACAGGACGCGCCGAAAAAATTCATCCGGATCCTGCGGGAAGTCACGCTGGAAGAGGGCGGTAAACGCGCTACTTTCGTGCCTTTCGAAGGGTTCAAAGTCAGTTTTGAGATCGATTTCGATCACCCGGTCTTCCGCGATCGCACCCAAAGTGCAAGCGTGGACTTTTCCAGCACTTCCTTCGTGAAGGAAGTCAGCCGTGCCCGGACCTTCGGGTTCATGAGTGACATCGAGTACCTGCGCAAGCACAACCTCGCACTCGGCGGCAGTGTGGAAAATGCCATCGTGGTTGATAAGGATGGCGTACTGAACGAAGACGGCCTGCGTTACGAGGACGAATTCGTCAAACACAAGATTCTTGATGCAATTGGTGACCTCTACCTCCTGGGCAACAGCCTGATAGGTGAGTTCATTGGCTTCAAGTCGGGGCATGCACTGAACAACCGCCTTCTGCGTAAATTGATCGCAGAGACAGACGCTTGGGAAGTTGTGACCTTCGAAGATGCCAGTACTGCACCGATTTCTTACATGCGCCCTGTAGCGGCCGTGTAAGGTCAGCTCTACTCTCCTTCCTTTTTGATGTTTTTAAAGGCTGCCCTCGGGCGGCCTTTTTTTATTGTCAGTTTTTGTTCTCCAGGGTTCCCGTAAGCCAGGTACTTGAAGTCTGATCGTCAAACTTCGCAGCAGTATCTGCCTCGGTCCTCCTTTAGTCGGCCAGTATTTCCTCGATGCGTCCAGCTCAAAGCTTCCCCTGAGCTATTCTTTAGGAGTTGTCCTACGTGCAGCGAGGCTGTTTCTCACATTAATTCCTGAGGCCTTCGTCCAAAGTCGCTCGTTGGGTATTAGCAGCTGTGCTGCTTTTCGATACTCCTTTGAGTTGCTTATCCTGACGGAGACTAAATCATGGAATTTCCACCCCCTAAAGGGAGTTCATTACTTTCCACTCTTTCGCTATCTCTGAGCATTGGCTTGCTGTCGGGCTCGCTGCCGATTGGCGAGTCTGCGGCGAATGCCGCTTCGATGCTGGCGACCTGCGAGAGCTGCAATTTTCGAGACGGTTACGCCATTGTTAATCAGGATAAAGTGCGGTTGCATTACGTCGCGGGTGGCAAAGGACCTGCGCTTTTGCTGATTCCTGGCTGGCCCCAGACCGCATATACCTGGCACAAGATCATGCCGGAGCTGGCCCGGAAATTCACTGTCATAGCCGTTGATCCGCGAGGTTTGGGCGACTCGAACAGGCCCGTGGCCGGATACGATACGGATAATGTGGGGCGCGATTTGCACGAGCTGATGCAACAGCTCGGGCATTCGACTTATCAAGTCGTCGGGCATGATGTCGGGATGTGGATTGGTTACTCGATGGCGGCTAACTATCCCGATGCCATTACGCGCATTGTGCTTTCTGAAGCGGGCATACCCGGCCTTGATCCATTACGCTCCTGGCACTTCGCTTTCAATCAACTTGTGGATCTGCCAGAAGCGCTGATTGAGGGTAAGGAACGTATCTACCTAGAATGGCTGTTCAATAGCTTTGCTTACAGGCCGAGCGATCTGGCAACCGAAGAGTATGTCCGCGCTTATTCCAAACCCGGGGCGATGCGGGCTGGTTTCGCTTATTACAGGGCTATCCCGGAAACAATCGAACAGAATAAAAAGCATGCTGCTGTGCCGCTGACAATGCCCGTGCTGACGGTGGGTGGTGAGTTCGCACGCGGCGGTGGACTCAAAGCGATGCTGGACCCGGTTGCGGCCAATGTGACTGCCCGTGTTATTAGCGGCGCGGGACATTATCCCCAGGAAGAAGCCCCTCAAGAAATGTTGAAAGTCCTGATGGAGTTTCTTGACGCAAAGCAGTAGCCGAAGCTTTGGGTTACACCAGTCGGTTTCTGCTCAGACCTTGGGCTTGGCGTGACTTGCCAAACGCTCCAGCGCGGCGCGCAGTTTCGGATCGGTAATCCCGTCAGCCGTCGCCTGAATGCTCTCGGCGGCTACCGTCGACAAGTCCATCGTATGCCCCTTCGCCCCTTGAGCGGGCGTAGGTGGCTGAACCTTGAAGACAATCCGCGTCAGGCTGGCAAACTCGTCGAAGGCGGTCAGCTGTCGCTGCAGGCGCTTTTGTTGATAGCGCAGACGCGTCGCCCAATGACCGTCGGTCACTATCAGCAGCAAACTGCCTTCGCGCCACGAAGCAACATGACAATGTTCGCGCGCAGCGGGCTGCAACTGGCTTTCAAGCAGCCGTTGCAGGTGCCCCAAACGCTGGGCGTGATGAAAAATACCCTTCAAAGGCTTCGCTTCACGCAGCAAGACTGCGGGTGCCCGAGCGGGGAGTGGACGAAACGCCATGAGCTACAACCCTGGATGACAAGTTTGTCATGTTATCAGAAAGCGCCCGCAACCCCTTGTCCCATGCGGGTTTGCCGGTTTTACCCGCAAAATCAATGGCTAACTTCTAGTCTGGACGGGTTGAACTCTCGGGAAATGACCCTATCTACAAACAGCCCCGTCACAGCGCTGTGCCAGCATCGTGGAATAACGCCACTTTCCTCACCATCGTTTCCGGGTAGAATACTCGTTCGCATGCGGCCATGAGGGCTGCACGGGCGACTCACGGGGCCGCCCTCCATTCCTATGTCTGGAAGATCCTGTCGATATGTTTGCGCCTTTGTTAAAAAAACTTTTTGGAAGCAAGAACGAGCGTGAAGTGAAGCGCATGCTCAAGACGGTACAGATCGTCAATGCCTTCGAAGAGCAAATGGTGGCCCTTTCGGACGAGCAACTCCGTGCCAAGACCGAAGAGTTCAAGGCCCGCTTAGCCAAAGGTGAGACCCTCGATCAGCTGCTTCCTGAAGCTTTCGCGGTCGCACGTGAAGCCGGTAAGCGCGTCATGGGTATGCGCCACTTTGACGTTCAGTTGATTGGCGGCATGACTCTGCACGAAGGCATGATTGCCGAAATGCGTACCGGTGAAGGTAAAACCCTGGTGGGTACACTGGCGGTTTACCTCAATGCATTGTCCGGTAAGGGCGTGCACGTGGTAACGGTCAACGACTACCTCGCTCGTCGTGACGCCAACTGGATGCGTCCACTGTACGAATTTCTCGGCCTGAGCGTTGGCATCGTCACGCCATTCCAGCCGCCAGAAGAAAAGCGTGCGGCTTACGCGTCTGACATCACCTACGGCACCAACAACGAGTTCGGTTTCGACTATCTGCGCGACAACATGGCGTTCAGCATGGACGACAAGTTCCAGCGCGAACTCAATTTTGCCGTGATCGACGAAGTGGACTCGATCCTCATCGACGAAGCGCGTACGCCGCTGATCATCTCCGGTCAGGCTGAAGACAGCTCCAAGCTGTACACCGAGATCAACCGCCTGATTCCGCGTCTCGTGCAACATATCGAAGAAGTGGAAGGCGAGGTGACCAAAGCCGGTCACTACACCGTTGACGAGAAGACCCGTCAGGTCGAGCTGAACGAAGCCGGTCACCAGTTCATCGAAGAGATGCTCACCGAAGTCGGCATGCTGGCTGAAGGTGAAAGCCTGTACTCGGCACACAACCTGGGTCTGCTGACTCACGTTTATGCTGGTCTTCGTGCGCACACGCTGTTCAATCGCAACGTCGAGTACATCGTTCAGGACGGCCAGGTTCTGTTGGTCGACGAGCACACCGGTCGTACCATGCCGGGTCGCCGTCTGTCCGAAGGCCTGCACCAGGCTATCGAAGCGAAGGAAAACCTGAATATTCAGGCCGAAAGCCAGACGCTGGCTTCGACCACGTTCCAGAACTACTTCCGTCTGTACAACAAACTGTCCGGCATGACCGGTACAGCCGACACCGAAGCGTTCGAATTCCACCAGATCTACACCTTGTCGGTCATGGTCATTCCGCCTAACAAGCCGTTGGCGCGTAAAGACTTCAACGACCTTGTGTACCTGACGGCGGAAGAGAAGTACGCCGCCATCGTGACTGACATCAAGGCCTGTCTGGCCGAGAATCGTCCGGTGCTGGTCGGTACTGCGACCATCGAAACTTCCGAGCACATGTCCAGGTTGCTCAACCAGGAAGGTATCGAACACAAGGTTCTGAACGCCAAGTTCCACGAAAAAGAAGCTGAGATCATTGCTCAGGCCGGTCGTCCGGGCGCCCTGACCATCGCCACCAACATGGCCGGTCGTGGTACTGACATCCTGTTGGGCGGTAACTGGGAAGTTGAAGTTGCTGCGCTGGAAAACCCGAGCCCGGAGCAAATCGCTCAGATCAAGGCCGACTGGCAGAAACGCCATCAGCAAGTGATCGAAGCGGGCGGCCTGCACGTTATTGCTTCCGAGCGCCACGAATCGCGCCGTATCGATAACCAGCTGCGTGGTCGTGCCGGTCGTCAGGGTGATACCGGTTCAAGCCGTTTCTACCTGTCGCTGGAAGACAGCCTGATGCGCATCTTCGCTTCTGATCGAGTGAAGAACTTCATGAAAGCACTGGGCATGCAGTCCGGTGAAGCGATCGAACACCGCATGGTGACCAACGCGATCGAGAAGGCACAGCGTAAGGTTGAAGGCCGCAACTTCGATATCCGCAAGCAATTGCTCGAGTTCGACGACGTGTCCAACGAGCAGCGTAAAGTGATTTACCACATGCGTAACAGCCTGCTGGCCGCTACCAACATTGGTGACACTATCGCCGAGTTCCGCGAAGACGTACTCAACAGTCTGATCAGCCAGCACATTCCGCCGCAATCCATGCCGGAACAGTGGGACGTTGCCGGTCTGGAAGCAGCGCTCGAAACCGACTTCGGTGTGAAGCTGCCGATTCAGCAATGGCTGGACGAAGACGATCACCTGCACGAAGACACGTTGCGCGTGAAGCTCCTCGAAGAGCTGCTCGCCGCGTACAACGAGAAAGAAGAGCAGGCCAGCGCCGAAGCGTTGCGCTCGTTCGAGAAGCAGATTCTGTTGCGCGTTCTGGACGATCTCTGGAAGGACCACCTGTCCACCATGGATCACCTGCGTCACGGTATTCACCTGCGTGGCTACGCTCAGAAGAACCCGAAGCAGGAATACAAGCGCGAATCCTTTACGCTGTTCCAGGAACTGTTGGATTCGATCAAGCGCGATGCCATTCGTGTGCTGTCTCACGTTCAGGTTCGCCGCGAAGATCCGGAAGAAGAGGAAGCTCGTCTGCGTCGCGACGCCGAAGAGCTGGCGCAGCGCATGCAGTTCGAACACGCTGAAGCACCGGGCCTTGAGCAGCCAGAAGCACTGGTTGAAGAGGGCGTCGATGTCGCTACCCTTCCGGTCCGTAACGACCAGAAGCAAGGTCGCAACGAACTGTGCTGGTGTGGTTCCGGCAAAAAGTACAAACACTGCCATGGTCAAATCGGCTGATCCTGATTTTGAACCGGTAGTGGTTTTGAAGTAACAGCACTAACGCCGCGACCGGCTTACCCGTCGCGGCGTTTTTCAATCGATTGCCGTACCGAAGCGGGCGGCGCAGATATCTTTCAAGGAGCGCACCTCATGGCTGTTGGTCTTGGTCCTTTGCCGACATTGCACCCGGTTCCCGGTTTTGAACTGGGTATTTCTTCTGCCGGTATCAAACGTCCGGGTCGCAAGGACGTTGTGGTCATGCGCTGCGCCGAAGGCTCCAGTGTGGCGGGTGTTTTCACCCTTAACGCGTTCTGCGCCGCGCCGGTCACCCTCGCCAAACAACGCGTCAACGGCCCCGTGCGTTACCTGCTGACCAACACAGGTAACGCCAACGCGGGCACCGGCGAGCCGGGTCTTGCCAACGCTGCGCGCACCTGCGCCAGACTGGCTGAGCTGACGGGCGTGGATGCCAATGCCGTGCTGCCTTATTCCACTGGTGTGATCGGCGAGCCGTTGCCTGTGGAAAAGATCGAAGGCGCACTGCAAGCCGCCCTCGATGACCTGTCTGTGGATAACTGGGCGGCTGCAGCTACCGGCATCATGACCACCGATACGCTGCCGAAAGGCGCGAGCCGTCAGTTTCAGATTGATGGCGTGACCGTCACTGTGACCGGAATCAGTAAAGGTGCAGGCATGATTCGCCCGAACATGGCAACCATGCTGGGCTACATCGCCACTGACGCCAAGGTTTCGCAAAGCGTATTGCAGGATCTGATCCGTGATGGTGCCAACAAGTCGTTCAACCGCATCACCATCGATGGCGATACGTCGACCAACGACTGCTGCATGCTGATCGCAACGGGCCAGGCTAATTTGCCGGAAGTGACTGAAGCGAAGGGGCCGCTGTTTGACGCGCTGAAAACCGCAGTATTCGACGTGTGCATGGAAGTGGCGCAGGCTATCGTCCGTGACGGCGAAGGCGCTACCAAGTTCGTGACGGTTGAAGTCAACGGCGGTGGCAATCATCAGGAATGTCTGGACGTTGGTTACGCTGTGGCTCACTCGCCATTGATCAAGACCGCACTGTTCGCCTCCGATCCTAACTGGGGCCGTATCCTGGCTGCTGTAGGCCGTGCCGGTGTTCCGGATCTTGATGTGAGCAAGATTGACGTGTTCCTGGGCTCCGTCTGCATCGCCAGCAAGGGCTGCCGCGCGACCACCTACACTGAAGAGCAAGGCTCGGCAGTGATGGCCGAAGCCGAAATCACCATTCGCATCGAGTTGGGTCGTGGTGATTGCAGCGAGACCATCTGGACTACCGACCTTTCCCACGAGTACGTGAAGATCAACGCGGAATACCGTACGTAAGACTCCTCTAGCCGTATTTCTCTGTAGGAGTGAACTTGTTCGCGAATCGGTACGCCTGACACGCCGCTTCGCCAACAAGCTGGCTCCTACAGGGGCATCATCTGAGCAAGGACACTGAAATGACCCTGCACCTGATCATCGGCGACAAACGCTACTCCTCCTGGTCGCTACGACCGGCGCTGGCGCTGTACATGACCGGCGCGGCGCATACCGAACAACTGATCCGTCTCGATCAGACCAACACCCGCCAGCAGATTCTCGAGCACTCGCCGTCCGGCAAAGTGCCCCTGTTGAAAACCCCGCATGGTTCAATTGCCGACTCGCTGGCGATCATCGAATACCTTGCGGAACAATTCCCTGATGCAGGTTTGTGGCCCAGCGACACGGCTGCTCGTGCGCAGGCGCGTTCGGCCTGTGCACAAATGCACAGCGGGTTCATGGGGCTGCGCTCCAAACTGCCAATGGACTTGCATCGGGACGCGGCACTGGAAGTCATCTCGGTTGAAGCTCAGAGCGACATCGAACGTATCGTCCAGCTGTGGGCTGAATGCCGTGCGGCTGCCACTGAAGACGGTCCGTTTCTGTTCGGCAAGGCCAGCGCAGCTGACGCGTTCTTTGCCCCTGTCGCGATTCGCTTGCGCACGTATCGAATCGAACTGTCTGCCGAAGCGTTGGCGTACATCGAAACCCTCTACCAATGGCCGCTGTTTCAGCGTTGGCAGAAGGGTGCTTTAGAGGAAGTCGAAGGGTGAAACGTATTCATGTAGCAGCAGCGGTTATCCGCGGCGTTGACGGCAAGATCCTTATTGCACGGCGTGCCGATACCCAGCACCAGGGTGGTTTGTGGGAGTTTCCCGGTGGCAAGGTCGAGCCGGGAGAGGCTGTCGAGGCTGCGCTTGCCCGTGAGCTTCAGGAAGAGTTGAACATCGTCGTCACCCAGGCGCGGCCGCTGATCAAGATTCAGCATGATTATCCGGACAAGCAGGTGCTGCTGGACGTCTGGGAAGTGTCGGCATTTACCGGCGAACCGCATGGCGTCGAAGGGCAGCCACTGGCCTGGGTAACCCATCGCGAATTGGCAGATTATGAGTTCCCGGCGGCCAATCGGCCTATCGTCGCGGCGGCGCGCCTGCCCGGCGAATACTTGATTACGCCCGGTGAACTGGAAACCCCGCAATTGCTGCGCGGCATGCAGAAGGCTATCGCGGGCGGCGTCAAACTGGTCCAGCTACGCGCACCGAATGGCTATGACCCGCAATACCGCGATCTGGCGGTTGACGCAGTGGGCTTGTGTGCCGGTAAAGCGCAGTTGATGCTCAAGGGGCCTCTGGAGTGGCTGGGTGACTTTCCTGCTGCGGGTTGGCACCTGACGTCGGCACAGCTGCGCAAACTGGCCCCGAATGGGCGTCCGTTTCCCAAGGATCGCTGGCTGGCAGCGTCTTGCCATAACGCTGAAGAGCTGGCCCTGGCCGAACTGATGGACGTCGACTTCGTCACTTTGTCACCCGTCCAGCCAACCCAGACTCACCCTGATGCTCAACCGTTGGGTTGGGAACAGGCTCAGGAGTTGATTGCCGGGTTTAGCAAACCGGTATATCTGCTTGGCGGTGTTGGTCCTGCTGAACAGCAAAAAGCCTGGGAGAGCGGCGCGCAAGGTGTGGCGGGGATCAGAGCGTTCTGGCCTGGGGAATGACCCCCGACCTGTTGGAGCGAGGCTTGCCCGCGAAGAACTATAACTCGGTGTGCCTGATACACCCGAGCAACGACTTCGCGGGCAAGCCTCGCTCCAACACACACACTAATCGCCTGACTAAGGCTTCTTGGCCGCCTCCCACAATATCTCCGCAATACCCTGCCGCTTGGCAATCAGTCGCGCTGCGACAAACAGCAGATCCGACAGCCGATTGATATACGCCAGCCCGACGCCGGCCAGCGGCTCCAGCGCGTTCAGGTGCTGACAGCGCCGTTCGGCACCGCGGGCCAGGCTGCGGCAGACGTGGGCCTGGGCGATCAGCGCCGAGCCACCGGGCAGAATGAAATTCTCCAGCGGCCCCAGTTCTTCATTCCATAGGTCAATAGCTGCTTCCAGTCGATCAATCTCTGCCTGATCCAGCGCCTGATAGACCGGCATCGCCAGTTCACCGCCGAGATCGAACAACCGGTGCTGACACGGCGCGAGCACTTCGATTACTTCCGCGAGAGCCGGCTTTGCCGACAATTGCTCGGCCAGCCCGGCGAGCAGTAATCCAAGCTGGCTGTTGAGCGTATCAACTTCGCCGATTGCCTCGACCCGAGGGTGATCCTTTGGTACGCGTCGGCCGTCACCCAGGCCGGTTTCGCCGTTGTCCCCAGTGCGTGTGTAAATCTTTGACAAGCGAAAACCCATTCTCAATGCTCCGTTATAGCGGCGAAATGACCGCTTCAGGCACGTTCACCTGGCTGCCCGCCAAAGGCAGGCGCAAGGTGAAGCAGGTGCCCTGGCCGACAGAAGAGTGCACCTCCATCTGGCCTTTGTGATTGTTGGTGATGATGAAGTACGAAACCGACAGCCCCAGCCCGGTTCCCTGACCGATCTCCTTGGTCGTGAAGAACGGTTCGAACGTACGTTTGCGCACTTGTTCGGTCATGCCGACGCCATTGTCTTCGACCTGAATTTCAGCCCAGGGCGGATTCAGTCTGGTACGCAGGATGATCCGCCCCGGCTCGGCATCGTCTGGACGCTGGTGAATGGCCTGTGCAGCGTTTTTCAGCAGATTCAGCAACACCTGTTCCAGTTCATTGGCCGTACCCGGCACCGGACCCAGTTCCGGGTCAAATTGACGAATGATGGCCTGGCCCTTGAAGTCGAAACCGATGGTCAGATCGAAGTCGTTACTGGCGATCTCTACCGCCTGATCAATCAATGCCGGCAAGTCGCACGGAGCCATTTGCCGGGTGCTGAGACGACTGAAACTGAGCATGTGACTGACGATCTTCGCGGCCCGTGCGCCGGCTTGCTGAATGCCATCGAGCAGTTTGGGTACTTCCCGGCTGACCAGATAACGATTCACTGTTTCCAGCTCGATGCCTTCGGCTTCGGCCTGCTCAATGTTTTTCTGCAGGTCGGTTGATAGCCGCCGCCTAATGTTTTGTACGTTATGCAGGATCGCACCCAGCGGATTGTTGATCTCATGGGCCATGCCTGCCGCAAGACCGCCGACGGAAAGCATCTTCTCGGATTGCACCATCATCTCTTCCAGCGACAACCGCTGAGTGATGTCATCGACACGAATCACCACGCCTTGCCCCGCGCCACCAGTCAGCGGGTAGAAAGTCAGGGCATAGTGACGACGCTCTTCGTCCTTGATCCAGGTGACCCGTTCGATCTTGGTGACGCTGTGTTTCTCCACAGTCTGCTTGAGCTGCGGCAGGAAGGTTTTCATGGGTGGGAAGGCAAGGAATATCGGTTGATTCAGCGCTTCATCCAGAGGCGTGCCGGAAAGTGCGCTGGCTTCCTGATTCCACTGGGTGACATACAGCTGTTCATCCAGCGCAATCAGCGCCGAAGGCATCGAGTCGATGATGCTGTTCAGGTAGTTCTGGAAACCGGTGAGCTTCTTCTCGATCTTGCTGCGCACCTTCACCTCAAGCTCCAGCTTGCGGTTGGTGTTCCGGGTTTCTTCGGCCAGGCCCTGAGCCTGATCGTAGGCTTCCTGGGAGTCGTCCCTAGCGCGCTTGAGTTGCTGCTCTCGAGCTTCGATTCGCGACAGCATGGTGTTGAAGGCTTCAGCAAGACTGCCGATTTCATCCTTGTTGCCTGGCGCTGCGCGCAATGCGTAGCTCTCTTCCCGCGTGACCTGGCGTGAGAGCTCTTCCAACTGGTAAATGGGTTCGGTGATCAGGCGCCGAATCTGCCGGGCAATGACCAGCCAGAGCAGCACGCTGAACACCAGAATGCCGAGGCTGGCAGTCAGGGTGCCGGTGTAGAACGCAGTTGGTAATTCGCTGCTGGCAACCAGCAACAGGTGGCCCGGTGCCTGACCTGCTTTCGGTACCGGGATCAACTGCGTGTTACGAAACTCGGTGATGCGCCAGCTTTCAATGTCCTTGAACCGTAAGGGCAGCCTGAGCTTGTCGCCTTGTTGCAGTTGGCCGATCCGTTCGCCATTGGTGTCGTAAAGTGCGGCAGCGCGTAAAGGGCCGTAATTTTTCAGCTCCTTGAGCAACGATTCGGCATCCGCAGGTGAACTGAGTGCCTGTTCCGCGAGGTTAGGGTTGCTGATCAGGCGGCCAATGGTCTGCAGTGCCTGAGGGGCCATGGCCTCTTGGGAAATGTAATAGGCGGCGCTGATGAACGTCAGGTTGGCAACCAGCAGGACCGTGGTCAGCAGGACCAGCAAGGCTGCCAGTAGCTTCTGGCCGACCGGCAGGTTTTCCAGGCGTTGGCGCAATGGCATGGGGACGGATCACACTGGGATGAGGAATGTTCAGGGTAGCGCGCACCCCGGCCATTGGGCAAACAGGTGGCCGGAGCTAGTTCGCAGGCAGCCCTCTATCCGTAAGGTGTTTTACAAGTCTGACTTTCAGTTGCTGCAAATGTGGAACAACGACGCCATGGCGCTCAGCCGTTGCGCAGGCATGACCCAGCAGATAGCTGATCTCTGTGCGGCGTCCTTGCGCGACATCCTGATGCATCGAGGAGTAATTGGCCGCTGTGGCCTGAATGACTCGCAGCACATCACTGTGCAAGTCTTCGGCCGCGTCTGGCTGTCCGCAGCGTTGAAGCAGTTCGCTCAGATCCGCGCACAGCGTTGCAACTTCGCAGTGATGTTGCATCAAGCCACCGTTCTGGCAGTCGTGCAGTACGGTCAGTGGGTTGATCGCACAGTTCAGTGCCAGCTTGCGCCAGAGCCGGGTGAGGATATCCGGCGTCCATTCATGGGGAATGCCTGCCAGTTGCAGATCACTCAGCCACTCAGGCGGGGAAGGATCGGCAGGGTCGCCCAGCCAGTTATAACCATGCCCGGCAAACACCACGGTTCCGTCTCTTTGGCGAAACGCTCCTTCGGTGCTGGAGGCGCAGATACAACGCGCTTTCGGGACTTTTGCGGCGACCGCGTCCTGACTGCCCAGGCCGTTCTGCAGCAGGATTATTTGCGCGTCAGGTGTCAGTCGATGCGCCAGAGCCGCTACAGCCTGCTCGGCATCGTAAGCCTTGCACGCCAGCAACAGGCGTTCGATGGGCTCTTTGCCGTCGAGCGTCTGCGCGCTGATTGTCATTCGACTCTCAACACCTTGCTCAACCAGCGCCAGAGTCCCGCCATTGGCCTCGTATGCAGCCAGGCGCGCGGCTTCACGCAGAACCAATCGCACCGGTAAACCCGCTCTCGACAGTCGTACTGCCCAAAGGCTGCCCAGACTCCCGGCACCCAACACATGCCAGACGACGGCCATTAGCGGCTCACGGCGAGGCGAAGAAAACTGAGCAGGAGCGAGAAATTGGCTGTCGACATGGATGGCTCGCAGTGAACGCGGGAAAGTCTCGTTATAATAACCGGGTTTTATTCACATCAAAGACAGGCGTTTGAGCGCCATCCATTGGAGAAATGACATGCCCTCGTTCGACGTAGTGTCCGAACTGGATAAACACGAAGTCACTAACGCCGTCGACAACGCTATCAAAGAGCTGGACCGTCGCTACGACTTGAAAGGTAAAGGCGAATTCGAGTTCAAGGAAAAGGACCTGACGGTCAGCCTGACCGCCGAGGCAGAGTTCCAGCTTGAAGCGATGATCGAAATCCTCAAGCTATGCCTGGTCAAGCGCAAGATCGACGTCAAATGCCTTGAAGTCAAAGACGCCTTTGCTTCGGGTAAATTGATGAAGCAGGACGCCGTTCTCAAGGAAGGCATCGACAAAGAGCTGGCGAAGAAAATCGTCGCTCACATCAAGGAAGCCAAGCTCAAGGTCCAGGCCGCCATTCAAGGCGAGCAAGTACGAGTGACCGGCAAGAAGCGTGACGACCTGCAAGAAGCGATGGCTGTCCTGCGTGCCAATGAATTTGGCATGCCGCTGCAATTCAATAACTTCCGCGACTGATAGACTGGCCTGGCGCAGGAATTCGTTTTCCTTCGGCGCCTATGGCTTGTGCAAGGGTGTAACCATCGGGCCCGGTCTGATGGTTGCGCCGTCAGGTCGGGAAATGTGAGGAGAGAAAGATGGATTTGAATGCCGAAATGGATCATCTGGTAAAGGCCTCTCAGGCCTGGATCCCGATGATCATGGAATACGGCAGCCGTGTGCTGTTGGCGTTGGTAACCCTGACGATTGGTTGGTGGCTGATCAACCGTTTGACCACCAAAGTGGGTGCGCTACTGGCATTGCGCAATGCTGATCTCGCGCTACAAGGTTTCATCAGCAGCCTGGCCAACATCATTCTCAAGATTCTGCTGGTTGTCAGCGTTGCGTCGATGATCGGGGTTGAAACCACCTCGTTCGTGGCCGCTATCGGTGCTGCAGGTCTGGCGATTGGTCTGGCGTTGCAAGGCAGTCTGGCGAACTTCGCGGGTGGCGTGCTGATTCTGCTGTTTCGCCCGTTCCGTATCGGTGACTGGATCGAAGCCCAAGGTATCGCGGGCACTGTCGACAGTATCCAGATATTCCATACTGTGGTGCGCACCGGCGATAACAAGACAGTGATCCTGCCCAACGGCAATCTGTCCAACGGGATTATCACCAACACCAATCGCCAGCCGACCCGTAAGATCACGTTCGATGTGGGCGTGGATTACGAGGCCGATCTGAAGCAGGCGCTGCAAGTCCTGATGGATATGGCAGATGATCCTCGCATACTGCAGGACCCTGCACCGCAGGCCGTGGTGGCTGCGCTGGGTGATAGCTCGATTACTGTATCGCTTCGAGTTTGGGTCAAGACCGGTGATTTCGGCGATGTGTCGAACCGCTTCAACGCCGAGGCCCGTGACCGTCTGCGTGCTGCCAATATTGATATCCCGTTCCCGCAGCGAGTGATTCGCGTGGTTCAGGATTCAGCAGCACCGCAGTAATTAGCATATGACTTTGTAGGAGTTGCCGAAGGCTGCGAAAGCATTCTGGCTGACACGCCGCCATCGCAGCTCTTACTAAACATCAAGTTAATAATGGATTTGAAACGCTGACCTTGTAGGAGCCAACTTGTTGGCGGAGCGGAATTTCTGACGATGCAGGTCCGACGTCTCGCCAACAAGTTGGCTCCTACAGGTCACTCGTTTGCTGCGCGACAGCGGGGTGTCAGGGGCATGGGGCGGCCTCCTGCAGATTCAGTGCTTTAGCCTTAAAGTTGATCTTGCGAGGGCTTCTCAGCCTCAAGCACCTCAGCCGCCTTGTCCTGGCGCGCCTCCTTGCTCCACTGCAGGATGATCATGATCAGCGTTGGCACGCCCAATAGCGCAGTGATCAGGAAGAAGTTGTGATAACCATACTTCTCCACAACGACCCCCGAATACCCCCCCAGCAAACGCGGCAGCAGCAGCATGATCGAGCTGAGCAGCGCGTATTGTGTCGCCGAGAATTTGAGGTTGGTCAGGCTTGATAGATAGGCCACGAACGCTGAGGTCGCCAATCCGGAGCTGAAGTTGTCCAGTGAAATGGTCAGCACCAGCATTTTAAGGTTTGGCCCCATGTCAGCCAGCATCAGGAATAGCAGGTTGGTGGCCGCCGAGGTCATGCCGCCGATAAACAGGATCGGCATGATGCCAAAACGTACGATCAACAACCCGCCAAAGCCTGCGCCCAGCAGCGTCATGATCAGACCGAAGATCTTGCTGACACTGGCGATCTGGTCCTTGGTAAAGCCCTGATCGATGTAGAAGACGTTGGCCATGACACCCATGACCGTGTCTGACATGCGGTAAGTCGCGATCAAACCCAGCAACAGAAACGCCTGCCAGCGATAACGCAGGATGAAGTCATTGATTGGCGTCAGCACTGGAGCCAGGCCGCGTCGCCCCATTGAGGACAGGCACGCGATGGTCAGGACGGTGTAAAGGATGGCGCGCAGAAAGGCACGGTCTTCCATCAACAGGTCAGTCCAGCTGGCGTCCTGAAACAGCACGCTGGCGAAGTCCGTGTTGTAGAGCTGGGTGAACATCGCCGGAACCGACACCAGCAGCACAATCAGCACAAATACAGACGCCAGTTGGTGCACGAAACCATACCGAGCGGCCGACAGTTGAGTGCGCAGCGCCACCGGAGGCTCGCGCATGATCAGCGTAGTAATCAAGGCTGGCAGCATCAGCAGGCCGAACAGCACGTAAGTGCCGGTCCATGCCGAGTGTTTGTAGGCGAAACCCGTGGAGCCAAAACCTTCGGCAAAGTACAGCGCGCCTGCGGTGGCGAGCAGCGCCGCAACGCGGTAGCCGGACATGTAACTCGCTGCGAGGGCGGCTTGCTGAGTATCGTTGGCAATTTCCAGGCGATAGGCATCGATGGCGATGTCTTGGGTCGCGGATGAAAAAGCCACGACAACAGCGATGGCGATCAGCCAGGACAAGTGCTGCTGCGGATCGCAGAATCCCATGCCGATGAGGCCCAGAATAACCAGGCTTTGGGACAATACGAGCCAGGAGCGACGCCGACCCAACTTGCCCAGCAGTGGCAGGCGCCATTGGTCGAGCAGGGGGGACCACACCCATTTAAAGGCATAGGCCAGCCCGATCAGGCTGGCATAGCCGATGGTTTCTCGAGCGACACCGGCTTCACGCAACCAGACCGACAGAGTAGAAAACACCAACATGTAGGGCATGCCCGCAGCGAATCCGAGCAATAACAGCACTAAAGTCGAAGGGCTGGCATATGCGGCGAGCGCGGCGCGCCAGGTTTTACGGGGCATGGGCTGGAGTCTGCCTCAGGTTACGAAAACAAAGGGCGCACTCTAACCGCTGTGCTCTATCGGACGCCAGCCATGACGCCGGATATCTACCCGATTGTTCTGCACAATGATGCCTTCTGCGCGTAATCGGGCGCGCTGTTCGTCGCCTGACGATGTGCCGACGGGCAAACTGACCTTGCCGCCAGCGCCTATTACACGATGCCACGGCAGCGAAGTGCCGTCCGGCAACTGGCTCAAGGTCCGTCCGACCCAGCGCGCCGCGCGACCCAGACCCGCCAACTCCGCTAATTGCCCATAACTGACAACTTTCCCTTCCGGCACCTGATTGAGCGTAAGGTACAGCGCCGTGCGCCGCGCCTGAGCCGGGTCCATACCGGCAGGATCCGATGAGTCCGGCTGCTTTTTGGTCAACGCGTTGCTCCTGTTTCTAGATAAGCGGACCTTGGTATTTGAACTACAAGGATTTCCTGCTGTCTGTGTTTCCTGTTCCTGCGGCGGTCTTCGATTGCCTTGACGTCATCCCTTATGGATGATGCCCGATTTTCCGCTAACTGAGCCTCCTTGTTGCTTATGCTGACTAGAACTCTGCTGTTCCTCGCTGCCTCTGTTGCCACTACTCCTTTGCTCGCTGATACCGTCTGGTTGAAGAATGGCGACAAGATCACCGGCACTATCAAACTTTTCGACGGCGGCAAGCTGGTGATTGATACTGCTTATGGTGGTTCTATTCCGGTTGACTGGAAACAGGTCAAAACGCTTGAGAGTGACCAGAAGTTGATGGTCAAGCAGGACCAGTATCAGGGCGAAATTGCCAAATCGTTGCAAGCGTCTGATGACGGCAAGGTCACGTTGACCAACGGTGACGCGCCTAAAACGGTCGAACTGGCCAGCATCCAGCAGATTCTGAAACCCAAGCCGGTCATTACCGATCTGGTCTGGAAGGGCAATGTCGATGTTGCCATGGACTTCCAGCAAGCCGAGAACGACACCAACGATTACAACGTGGCTTTCAAGACCTCTGCACGCCATGGCCAATGGCGTCATAACGCCAAAGGCGATTACAACCGCGAGACTCAGGACGATGTCGTCAACACCGACAACTGGAGCGCCGAGTACTCTATCGACCGCTTCCTGACCGAGAAATTTTTCTGGGACGGCCGGATCAGTTACAAGCGCGACAAGATCGAAGACCTCAGTCGTCAACGCGTCGTCGGTACCGGTCCTGGTTACCAGTTCTGGGATGACGAGCTGGGTGCATTCAAGCTGGGCGCCTTGCTTAACCGCACCGATTTCGAATTCAGAAACGGCGAGAAAGCGAATTTCTACTCTGTGGCCGGTACCTGGGATTACAACCGTTTCCTGATCGGCAAAAAGGTTGAGTTCTTCACCAACGGCGAAGTAGGCAAACCTATCAGCAACGTGGCTGACTACTCTCTGGACGCGGAGGTAGGGCTTCGCTACAAAGTGACGGATTGGGCATCTTTGAACCTCAAGGCCGAGAAAAACGTCATCAGCGGATCCGAAAACGGCGACCTGGACAAAACCCGCTACACCGCAGGTTTTGGTGTGACCTGGTAAGCGCCTCCGCACTGTTTCTGCAGGAGTTGCCGAAGGCTGCGAAAGCGATATCTCTGATACTCCGCCATCGCAGCCTTCGGCAGCTACAGGTTCACTTACTTGCAGTCTTACAAAACCACAGCTCGCGCGGATGAGGTCATAGCACTTTCTTGCCGCCCCCTGGCTCCACTTCGCAATAATTATTAGCTTGTCTTCCAAACCCATCCGCGTGCTCAATCAGCTGGCTATTATTCAGCTTTATTTAGGCAACCGTCGATCATCGGCGCGTTCATTGCGAGGTGTCACTGGATGAGTGTGAAGGCTATCAAGCAGGCGCGGGAGTTGTTGCTAAAGGAATACCGGGGCGTGCTGTCAACGCACTCCAAATCCATGCCGGGTTTCCCGTTTGGCTCTTCTGTTCCGTATTGTCTTGATGATCTCGGGCAACCGCTGATATTGATCAGCCGCATCGCTCAGCACACCCACAATCTGGGCAAGGACGCGAAGTGCTCATTACTGGTGGGTGAGCGCGAAGCTGACGATGTCCAGGCGACTGGGCGGGTGACCGTGATGGCTGAGGCACAGAAGCTTGTTGATCCCGACGCCGTCGAGTCAGCGTCTCAGCGCTATTACCGTTTTTTTCCTGAATCGAAAAGCTATCACACCGCCCATGATTTCGATTTCTGGGTACTGGTGCCCGTGCGCTATCGCTTCATTGGCGGCTTTGGTGCCATTCACTGGCTCGATCATGTCGAACTGGCAAACCCGTTTGCCGGGTCCGCTGAAGCCGGCATGGTCGAGCACATGAATGCTGATCACGCCAAAGCCATTGCTCACTATGTTCAGCTCACGGGCCTCCCGCAAAATGAGGCCGCGCAGTTGGCAGGTATCGACAGCGAAGGCATGCACCTGCGCATCGGTCAGAGCCTATACTGGCTGGCATTCAGTGAGCCCTGTAACACACCGAAACAAGTCCGCGAAGCCTTGGTTCAGCTGGCTCACGCGGAAAAATGGCCCACTCGTGATACTCAAGAGGCTTGAATTCACGCTTTGATGACGTCACGTAGGGTCTACTGCAAGGCATTCTTGCGTTGAGGAAGTCAATTGATGCGTGTTTTTCTACTGCTGTTCCTTCTTTTTCCGGTACTGGAGCTGTTCGTTCTGGTACGGGTGGGTATGTCGATAGGCTTCTTTCCGACATTCCTGATGGTGGTCGCAACCTCGTTGTTGGGCCTGTTCGTGATTCGCGTGGCCGGTTTTGCAACGGCAATGCGCGCGCGTGAAAGTCTGTCCCGCGGCGAGTTGCCCGCCCAGCAGATGCTCGAAGGTCTGATGATTGCCGTTGGTGGTGGTCTGCTGCTGTTGCCAGGTTTTATCAGCGACATTCTGGGTGTCATCTGCCTGCTGCCGATCACGCGCAAGGTGCTGGTCAATACCATGCGCAAACGTGCTGAAGAGCAAGCTATCCGCCAGCGTGCTTTTGCAGAGGACATGCCGGCGAGCAATGATCCGGGGCGTCCGGGTGCGATTCATTCTCCTACGCGCGAACCTGATGTGATCGAAGGCGAGTTCGAGCATCGCGACAAATAATTCCCTTCATAGCCCCACCACGCGGCACCTCAGGGTGCCGCGTGCGTTTCATGACGCAGTAACTTTCGACAAAAAAATTCTACGGCTGGCCTTGTAATCACCATGCCCGCCCTTATGTATGGGTCACCGCAAGGTTTCTGGCCTTTTTGCCAGACCGTATTCTGCGGTTCGCTCGTCGAACCGTAACCGGCAACGCCGGATGTTTAACTCGCTGGTGTAATCACCGGCGGTTTAAAAACCATAATCAGGAGATCGACAATGAAGCTTCGTCCTCTGCATGACCGCGTCGTAATCCGTCGCAGCGAAGAAGAATCCAAAACTGCTGGCGGTATCGTTCTGCCAGGTTCGGCTGCTGAAAAGCCTAACCGTGGCGAGATCCTCGCTGTGGGTACCGGCCGCGTGCTGGACAACGGTGAAGTACGTGCGCTGGCCGTGAAAGTGGGTGACAAAGTGGTGTTTGGCCCGTACTCCGGCAGCAACACTGTGAAAGTAGATGGCGAAGACCTGCTGGTGATGAGCGAGAACGAAATTCTCGCGGTCGTCGAAGCCTGAGTCACCCCACTAGTTTCCGTTACTACTCAAAGTATTTAAGGAAGATCGATCATGGCTGCTAAAGAAGTAAAATTCGGCGATTCTGGCCGTAAAAAAATGCTCGCCGGTGTCAACGTCCTGGCTGACGCAGTAAAAGCAACCCTGGGCCCAAAAGGCCGTAACGTTATTATTGAGAAGAGCTTCGGCGCTCCTCTGATCACCAAAGACGGTGTTTCGGTTGCCAAAGAAATCGAACTGAAAGACCGTTTCGAAAACATGGGCGCGCAGCTGGTCAAAGACGTTGCTTCCCGTGCTAACGATGACGCTGGTGACGGTACTACCACTGCAACCGTTCTGGCTCAGGCCATCGTCAACGAAGGCCTGAAAGCCGTCGCTGCCGGCATGAACCCGATGGACCTGAAGCGCGGCATCGACAAGGCGACCATCGCGATCGTTGCCGAGCTGAAGAAGCTGTCCAAGCCTTGCACTGACACCAAGGCCATCGCTCAGGTAGGTACTATCTCCGCGAACTCCGACAATTCCATCGGCGACATCATTGCCGAAGCCATGGAAAAAGTGACCAAAGACGGCGTTATCACCGTTGAAGAAGGCTCGGGCCTGGAAAACGAACTGTCGGTTGTTGAAGGCATGCAGTTCGACCGCGGTTACCTGTCCCCGTACTTCATCAACAAGCCAGACACCATGGTTGCCGAGCTGGACAGCCCGCTGCTCCTGCTGGTCGACAAGAAAATCTCCAACATCCGCGAAATGCTGCCGGTTCTGGAAGCAGTGGCCAAAGCTGGCCGTCCGCTGTTGATCGTTGCTGAAGACGTTGAAGGCGAAGCCCTGGCGACTCTGGTTGTGAACAACATGCGCGGTATCGTCAAAGTTGCAGCCGTCAAGGCTCCAGGTTTCGGCGACCGTCGCAAGGCAATGCTGCAGGACATCGCTGTTCTGACTGGCGGTACCGTTATCTCCGAAGAAATCGGCCTGAGCCTGGAAACCACTACCCTGGAACACCTGGGTAATGCCAAGCGCGTTGTGCTGAACAAAGAAAACACCACCATCATCGACGGTGCTGGCGTTCGCACTGACATCGACGGTCGTATCTCGCAGATCCGTCAGCAGATCGGTGACACCACTTCGGACTACGACAAAGAAAAACTGCAAGAGCGTCTGGCCAAGCTGTCCGGCGGCGTTGCAGTCATCAAAGTCGGCGCTGGTTCCGAAGTTGAAATGAAAGAGAAGAAAGCCCGCGTTGAAGACGCCCTGCACGCTACTCGTGCAGCCGTTGAAGAAGGCGTGGTACCTGGCGGTGGTGTAGCGCTGGTTCGCTCGCTGCAGGCAATCTCCGAACTGAAAGGCGACAACGCCGATCAGAACGTCGGTATCGCTCTGCTGCGTCGCGCTGTAGAAGCTCCACTGCGTCAGATCGTTGCCAACTCCGGTGACGAGCCAAGCGTTGTAGTCGACAAGGTCAAGCAGGGTTCGGGTAACTTCGGTTACAACGCTGCTACCGGCGAATACGGCGACATGATTGAAATGGGTATCCTGGACCCGGCTAAAGTGACTCGCTCTGCTCTGCAGGCCGCGTCCTCTATCGCCAGCCTGATGATCACCACCGAAGCCATGATCGCTGACGCTCCGGACGACAAAGCTCCAGCTGGCGGCGGCATGCCAGACATGGGCGGCATGGGTGGTATGGGCGGCATGATGTAAGCCAGCTTCACCCTCTAGCTGTACCCCATAAAAGAACCCCGCCTTGTGCGGGGTTTTTTTATGGGCTACAGCAAGAGGGTGAAGCTGGCTTAAATCATGCCGCCCATACCACCCATGCCGCCCAAGTCTGGCATGCCGCCGCCAGCTGGAGCTTTGTCGTCCGGAGCGTCAGCGAGCTGGG
>NZ_JAWHNU010000053.1:0-48414 GCF_032582135.1 Pseudomonas syringae group sp. J309-1
CGATGCCGGGGGTCTGACATCGGATTCTCTATAAAGCCCGGCTTGGACTCAAATGCTTAAGTGAACAGCATTACGGCCTAAGCCGGGTTTTTATTAACTGCCGATCACTGCATCCAGGGCGGAGGCGGTTCTTCGGCAGTTTTGCTCGGTGGAGCATCGTCGGCAGCGCGGGCGGCCTGGCGACGATCTTCGTCCAGACGCGCGGCTTCGATTTCCCGCAACACGCCACCCACATCGGCCTCGTCTTCCGGTTCATCAAACTCGCCGGTCAACACCGTGGCTGGCGATAAGGTCCCTGCTTCGTAGTACGACCACATTTCCTTGGCGTACTTCGTTTTACGCAACTCAGGCGCAAAGCGGCCGAAGTAGGAAGCCATGTTGCCCACATCACGCTCCAGCATGCTGAACGCGTGGTTGTTACCCGCTGCGTCGACAGCCTGAGGCAAATCGATGATCACCGGGCCAGTCGGGGTCAACAGCACGTTGAACTCCGAAAGGTCACCATGCACCAAACCGGTACACAACATCAGTACGATCTGCTCGATCAAAAACTTGTGATATTCCCGAGCCTGATCCGGCTCCAGAACCACATCATTCAATCGCGGTGCGGCGTCGCCATACTCGTCGGCGATCATCTCCATGAGCAACACGCCTTCAAGGAAGTCGTATGGCTTGGGAACCCGAACGCCAGCGCCAGCCAGCCGGAACAGCGCCGCCACTTCGGCGTTCTGCCAGGCGTCCTCTGTTTCCTTGCGACCAAACTTGGAGCCCTTGGCCATCGCCCGTGCCTGACGACTGTTACGTACCTTACGGCCTTCCTGATACTCGGATGCCTGACGGAAACTGCGTTTATTTGCCTCCTTGTAAACCTTGGCACACCGCAGCTCATTGCCACAGCGCACCACATAAACAGCTGCCTCTTTACCGCTCATCAGCGGGCGCAGCACCTCGTCCACCAGACCGTCCTCGATCAGGGGTTCAATGCGTTTAGGAGTTTTCATCAGCTTTTATTGTGGGTCCTTCGTTGCCAAACACGCGATTGTTGCCCGTTATACGGCAATCCTCTGCCAGCGAGTAGTAGGAGCTGACGTTTGATGTGGATAGTTTCTGTCGGAAAAACCCTCATCGCCCCGATATAAAGCAGCTTTCATGCCGTTAGAGAGCAAAAAAACAAACCTGGATCTCAAGGTAAGAAACTTCAGCCACTGCACGCATTGCGTAAGGTAATCCGGTCAATTACTGCTTGAACAGTTCACCGGGAGTGAACCCGAACAACCCTTTGAAAGCCGCGATGAACGCCGAAGTCGAGTCGTAGCCGCAGGCCAGCGCCGTATTGGTTACGCTGTCACCATTCTCCAGCGCGCCAAGGGATGAAAGCAGCCGAGCACGCTGCCGCCAGCCACGGAAGCTCAAACCCGTTTCACGCTGGAACAGGCGCATCAAGGTTTTCTCCGAAGCGCCCAGACGTACTGCCCAATCGTGCAACGTGATCAACTGGCTCGGGTTTTCGATCAGTTCATTGCACAGTTCCAGAAGACGCGGGTGACGAGGCAAGGGCAACGAGAACCCCACTTCAGGCAGATGCGCCAACTGGTCCATGAGCACTTGCACCAGTCGCGCTTCGCTGGTGTCACCCAAGGGGTACTCGGCGGGTAAATGACAGAAGCTTTTGATCAGCTCCCGAGCCAAAGGCGTCACTTCCAGAACCCTACAGCGCTGCGGCGCCCAGCCGGAGTCCTCTTTGCGTACATACAGGCTGCGCATTTCTGCACGCATGGAGGTCACCACTTCATGCTCCAGCCCCGCCGGTATCCAGACACCCCACTGCGGGGGGGCAAAGAAACTGCCTTCGGCGGTATGCACGCCCAGAACACCACTGATCGCGTAGGAAAATTGCACCCACTCATGACGATGTGGCGGCGTCCATGATCCAGCGCTCAAGCTCTCGGCGCGGGCATACAATGGACGCGGCAATTCGCTCAATGCTGGAATCTGTCGCTCGCTGCCATGACGATGCATATGAATTTGTCCGTTAGCCGTTATGGAATGACCTTATGTCGCAAGACGGAAGTTTACGAGTGCGTTAGCCTTCGGACATCTATTTTTACAAACAATTGCCGAGCGCTTATGTCTGTCCTCAAACATCTCAAACGCGTCGTCACCGACTGGTTCCTCTGCGGGATGGTCCTGGCCACGGTTCTGGCCTACTTCTTCCCGGGCTTTGGTGCCACGGGTGGCGGCATGCATGCTGAATACGTCATCAACATCGGCGTGTTCGTGGTGTTCTTCCTGCACGGCGTCAATCTCTCCAGCGAGCAGATCAAAAACGGCCTGAAGAACTGGCGCCTGCACATCATGGTGCAGGTCTTCACGTTTGTGGTGTTCCCCATTATCTGGCTGGCCTGCGACAAGGCATTTGGTGCCTACGTTCCGGCATTGTTGATGCTGGGCTTCCTGTACCTGTGCGCACTGCCCTCGACCATTTCCTCTTCGGTGGCATTGACCGGCAGTGCAGGCGGCAACGTCCCTGCGGCGATTCTCAACGCCAGCATGTCCAGCGTGTTCGGCATTTTCATGACGCCGTGGCTGGTCAGTCTGGTCGTTGGTACCGGCTCTGGCGGCATCGACCTGGGTTCCACGTTGCTGAAACTGAGCCTGATGTTGCTGCTGCCACTCATCCTGGGCCAGTTGGTGCGTCCGTTGGTGGGCAAGTTTTTCGCCAGACACAAGAAGTACACCAACCTGATCGACAAGATCGTGATCCTGCTGCTGGTCTACGCGGCGTTCTGTAATTCGATGGTGTCGGGGCTGTGGCAAACCCAGGGCAACTCGGTCATCGCCATGGCCTTCGCAGGCAGTGCAGCATTGCTGGTAGTGATCCTGCTACTGACCACCGGCACGGCCCGCGTCCTGAAATTCAATCATGCGGACAAGGTGGCGGCGGTGTTCTGTGCGACCAAAAAGTCACTGGCGGCCGGTGCTCCGATGGCAGCGCTGATTTTTGGAAACAATCCGGGGCTGGGTCTGATCCTGCTGCCGATCATGATCTACCACCCGCTGCAATTGATCGTGTGTTCGGTGATGGCCGAGAATTATTCAAACCGGCACAAGCTGCAACTGTCGGCGGAAGCGCTGGAGGAAGCCCGGGCGGCGTGAGCAAACCCAATATCAGGTTAATACAGGACTTGTGGGAGTGGTCCCGGTATCCCTGACACCTCGCTGTCACTAAGCAAACGGATGACCCTGTAGGAGCCAACTTGTTGGCGAGACGTCGGACCCGCATCGTCAGAAATTCCGCTTCGCCAACAAGTTAGCTCCTACAAGGTCCGCGTTTCAAATCCATTATTGGAGTGATGTTTGATAGGAGCTGGGCTTGCCCGCGATAAGGACACCTCGGTCTATCCTAGATCGCATCCAGCCTTATCGCGGGCAAGCCCAGCTCCCACAATGCATTCCAATATTGGCAGTTGTGTCCATTCTCATCACCGCTCAAGAATCGCCGTAACCCCCTGCCCGCCCGCGGCGCAGATGGATATCAACCCTCTCCCTTCTCCCGCGACACTCAACAACTTGGCCAGGTTGGCGACGATACGTCCGCCCGTCGCGGCAAACGGGTGACCGGCGGCCAACGAGCTGCCTTTGACATTCATCTTGCTGCGGTCAATTGAGCCCAGAGGCGCGTCCAGCCCAAGCCGGGTCTGGCAATAATCTGCGTCCTCCCAGGCCTTCAGCGTACATAACACCTGCGCGGCGAACGCTTCGTGAATCTCGTAGTAGTCGAAGTCCTGCAAGGTCAGGCCATTGCGCGCCAACAGCCGAGGCACGGCATAGGCTGGCGCCATCAGCAGGCCCTCTTTGCCGTTGACGAAATCCACCGCCGCAGACTCTCCATCACGCAGATAAGCCAATACAGGCAGGCCGCGATCTCGGGCCCACTCTTCACTGGCCAGCAGCACCAATGAAGCTCCGTCAGTCAGCGGTGTGGAGTTGCCCGCTGTCAGCGTGCCCTTGGCGCTGCGCTCGAACGCGGATTTCAGGCTGGCGAGCTTGTCTAGGGTCAGGTCCGGACGCAGGTTGTTGTCGCGGGTCAGGCCCTGAAACGGTGTGATCAAATCGTTCTGCCAGCCTTCGGCATACGCTGCGGCCATTTTCAGATGGCTTTCCAGCGCCAACTGGTCCTGTGCATCGCGAGGGATATTCCAGGTTTGCGCCATCAATTCGCAGTGCTGCCCCATGGACAGACCGGTGCGCGGTTCGCCATTGCGTGGCAACTCAGGCTTGAGATTATGCGGACGCAATTGCAACAAAAGTTTAAGTTTGTCGCCTACGGACTTGGCCCGGTTAACCTGCAGCAAAATGTTACGTAAATCTTCGTTCACGCCAATCGGCGCATCGGAAGTGGTATCCACCCCGCCCGCAATACCGCATTCGATCTGTCCCAAGGCGATTTTGTTGGCCACCAGCAACGCCGCTTCCAGCCCGGTGCCGCAGGCCTGTTGCAGATCATAGGCAGGCGTCTGCGGGGACAGGCGCGAGCCCAGCACGCACTCGCGGGTCAGGTTGAAGTCCCGGGAATGCTTGAGCACAGCCCCGGCAACGACCTCGCCCATGCGCAGGCCATGCAGGTTGAAACGCTCGATCAAACCCTCCAGCGCGGCGGTCAGCATGTCCTGATTGCTCGCGGTGGCGTAAGGGCCGTTGGAGCGAGCAAATGGAATACGGTTACCGCCGACGATGGCGACCCGGCGTGGCTGATTCATTGAAAACTCCCTTTATTGATACGGATTCGCTGATGAGCAGCGTAGGGGATACTCGAACGAACGTCGCTTGAGTGTGGTCAACTCCTTTGAACCCCGACTCAAGGAGAGTGTTCCATGCCGTCTGATCGCTACATAGATTTTGCCAACTCTGACCTGGGCAGCCGCCTGGTTGGCGCTGTTGGCCTTCCTAAACCGGTCAGACTGGAACGCTGGCAGGCTGGACGTCTGCGCCCTGTTGAAGGCTCGCTGCTGATCAGCGCAGGACCGCTGGCCGATCAGGTCCGGCTATTTGCTCCTCGCTTGACCGAGTCGATCTACAGCTTTGGCTCGGAGGTACCCGGCGCAACCGCCTGGGTTGCCGATCAGGGCCCGAAAATCAAAGCGGTAGTCTTCGATGCCAGCGCTTTTACGCGCACCGAAGACCTCAAGCAATTACGCGAATTCTTTCAGCCTTTGTTGAAAAAGCTCGATTACAGCGCGCATGTAGTGATTCTCGGCCACGCACCCGCCAGCCTCAGCGAGCCGCTTGCCGCCAGCACCCAACAAGCACTCGAAGGCTTCAGCCGTTCGCTGGCCAAAGAAATGCGCAACGGCGGCACCGTACAACTGCTGCAGGTGGACAATGGAGCGGAGGATCAGCTTGAAGGTGCGCTGCGGTTTTTCCTGTCACCCAAGAGCGCGTTTATCTCCGGCCAGGTTATCCGCCTGAGTGCTTGCCCGTCACAGGTTCAGGACTGGAGTCGGCCGCTCAGCGGTCGCAGAGCTTTGGTAACCGGCGCTGCACGCGGTATCGGTGCAGCGATTGCCGAAACCCTGGCTCGTGACGGTGCAGAAGTGGTCTTGCTCGATGTGCCTCAGGCCAAATCAGACCTTGATGCTCTGGCAGCACGACTGGGCGGCAAAGCCCTGACGCTGGACATTGGCGCGGCCGACGCGGGCGCACAATTGATCGAACATCTGCAGGGCGACATCGACATTCTGGTGCATAACGCCGGGATCACCCGGGACAAGACGCTGGCTAATATGTCTGCCGATTTCTGGGATTCAGTGCTCTCGGTCAATCTCAACGCGCCTCAAGTATTGACTGAAGCGCTGCTGGACAGCGGTACCCTGCGCGACAACGGTCGCGTCATTCTGCTGGCTTCGATCAGCGGACTTTCGGGCAATCGCGGCCAAACCAATTACGCCACCAGCAAGGCCGGCCTGATCGGTCTGGCGCGGGCAATGGCACCCACTTTGAGCGAGCGCGGCATCAGTATCAATGCTGTGGCTCCCGGCTTTATCGAAACCAAAATGACCTCAAGCATGCCGTTTGCCCTGCGCGAAGCGGGCCGCCGCATGAGCTCCCTGGGTCAGGGCGGTTTGCCGCAGGACGTGGCTGAGGCGGTTGCCTGGCTGGCACAGCCGGGTGCCGGTGCGGTCAGTGGTCAAGTGCTGCGGGTCTGTGGTCAGAGCGTCATCGGCGCATAAAGCGCGAGACAATAAACAAGAGCAAGGAGATGCACGATGAGCGCTCACTGGCGATACCTGGATTCCCTGCCGACACTGCCGAACCTGTTCGTCCAGGCCGCGCTGCGGCGCAAGGTGACCGGCACTGAACTGCCTGATATCGGCTTGCGTTGCTGGACGTCCGTGGACCCGCAAAAGCTGTCTCAGTACCGCGAAGTGTGCGGTTTCAGCGAAAACAGCCTGCTGCCGCCGACTTATCCACACGTGCTGGCGTTCAATCTGCAAATGCAATTGATGACGGCCAAGGACTTCCCCTTCCCGTTGCTGGGGCTGGTTCATCTGGCTAACAGGATCAGAATTCATCGGCCGCTAGGCAGCGTGAACAAGGTGTACATCGGTGTAAAAGCTGAAAACCTTCAGCCTCACGACAAAGGCGCCACGTTCGATCTGATCACTCAGGTTGAAGACTCAATGGGTCTGCTCTGGGAAGAAGAAAGCACGATGCTGTGTCGGGACGTGAAACTGGAAGGTGCAGCGAGTGGCGATTATCAGCCTGCGGATATGCCCATGACAGAAGTTGCACGCTGGCGTGCGGCGGCGGAAATTGGCCGACGTTATGCCAAGGTGTCCGGCGACTACAATCCGATCCACCTGAGCGGGCCAAGCGCCAAACTGTTCGGCTTCCCGAAGGCGATTGCCCATGGCATGTGGCTCAAGGCAAGAACCCTGGCCTTTCTGACAAATCATCTTCCGGCGTCGAACGTCGATATCAGAGTGCAGTTCCAGAAGCCGGTGCGCTTGCCCAGCGAGATTGTGCTGTCGGCCAGCGCAGCGGGCTCCCATGGCCAATTCCGCCTGGAAGGTGCACCGGGGTTGGTGCATATGGTGGGGGGTTGGCAGCCGGTGACGGAGGTTGTCGAATAACTGTTGGAGCGAGGCTTGCCCGCGAAGAACGATGACACGGTGTGTCTGACATATCGCGTCGTCTTCTTCGCGGGCAAGCCTCGCTCCAACAGAGAAAACTTACATCAAGGCTTCTTCTTGCGTGGCCCTGTGTTGAACACCGGGACTTTACGCACTGGCTTGGCCGACGGCGCTTCCGGCGCGGCGTCGCCACTGTCGATCCACTTGCCCAGGTTACGTTTACCACCACCAGAAGTTTTGGGTTTCTTCGGCTTTTTCGGTTTCTTCAGAATCTGGCCGCTGGCATCTGTGGTCGGCACGCGGTGCTCAGGTTCGAA
This sequence comes from Pseudomonas syringae group sp. J309-1, assembly GCF_032582135.1. NCBI lineage: Bacteria > Pseudomonadati > Pseudomonadota > Gammaproteobacteria > Pseudomonadales > Pseudomonadaceae > Pseudomonas > Pseudomonas syringae group sp. J309-1. Next base: position 7,451 of record NZ_JAWHNU010000053.1, read on the forward strand.
ATCCGGTTCATCTTCACGACGCAACGTCTGACGGGTCAGGGTCTCGATTGCTGACAGCAATTCCACTTCGTCAGCGCACACCAGCGAAATGGCCTCGCCCGTCAGGCCTGCCCGGCCGGTGCGACCAATGCGGTGAATGTAGTCCTCGGCAACGATCGGCAGGTCGAAGTTGACCACCGTCGGCAAATCATCGATATCCAGACCGCGCGCAGCAACGTCGGTCGCTACCAGAATCTGTACTTCGCTGGCCTTGAAACGATCCAGCGCCCGCTGACGTGTAGCTTGTGGCTTGTCGCCGTGGATACCGTCAGAACTGATGCCCAATCCCTGCAAACGATCCACCAGTTGATCAACGCCAACGCGCGTCTTGGCGAACACCAGAACCTGAGACCAGCGCAGTTTTTTCAGCAGATGGATGAACAACTCGGGTTTGCGCTTCTTGTCGACCGTCACTACCCACTGTTTGACCGAAGACGCCGCCACATTGCGCGGGCTGACCTCAATGGTCAGTGGGTCGTCGAGCATCTGCCCGGCCAACTGGCGGATGGCGTCGGAGAAGGTCGCAGAGAACAGCAGGGTCTGACGTTTTTTTGGAAGCGCCTTGTAGATGTCGCGCAGTTCCTCGGAGAAGCCCAGATCAAGCATGCGATCCGCCTCGTCGAGGATCAGGGTTTGCAACTGGGAGAACTTCACCGCGTTCTGGCGGTAGAGGTCGAGCAAGCGGCCTGGAGTAGCGACCAGCACATCGACGCCCTTGCGCAGTTTCATCATCTGCGGGTTGATGCTCACGCCTCCGTAGACCGCGTAAGTGCTCAGCGGAAGGTGTTCGGCGTACTGACGAATATTCTCGTGGACCTGCTCGGCCAACTCACGGGTCGGCACCAGCACCAGCGCACGCACCGAGTTGGGAGTGACTTTCGGGCCTTCCATGGTCAGGCGTTGCAGCAATGGCAAGGCGAAACCGGCAGTTTTGCCAGTACCGGTCTGGGCGGCGGCCATCAGGTCACGCCCGGCCAGGACCGGTGGAATCGCCTGCGCCTGAACAGGCGTCGGAGTCTGGTAGCCGAGCGTTTCAAGAGCGCGCAGCAGGGGTTCGATCAGGCCGAGTGTGGCGAATGTCATTTGAATACCGTAGATAAATCACGCGAGATGGCGCGCAGTTTACCCTGTCCGGACTATTCCGGCCCGCACCGCCTGCGGCTTTCGCCATTAGCCCGGGTCAATCTGCTGTAGATACTGGCAACAAGGCAATAGAAGACGCCTTTAAAATCCGCGCTGGCGTTTGATGGCGTCGCTGATTTTCGCCGCGGGCACTTTTTGCAGCGTGCAGAGCAATTGGTGGGAGATCGCAGAAAGGCCATGGGTGTGGCGCAGTTCATTGGTCAGATACGCGGTCAGGTTGGCAGCCATTTCGGCATCGGCCATGGCCCGGTGAGCCTTGCCGGTGTTGGGCAGGCGTGCATAGCTGGTCAGGGTGCCAAGCTTGTGATTGGGAGCAGTCGGCATCAGGCGTCGCGCCAACAGCAATGAGCAGGCAAAGCTTTGTTGGCGGCTGCGCTCGATGCGTGACAGCTCGTAGTCCCAGAACTTCTGGTCGAACGAGGCGTTATGCGCCACCAGCGGTATCGTGCCCACAAAATCAGCCACGTCACTCATGACCCGCTCGGCCGACGGCGCGGTACGAATCATGCTGTTGCTGATACCGGTCAGCGACTCAATGAAGCCTGGAATTCGCACACCGGCGTTCATCAGGCTTTGAAAACGATCAACGATGCGCCCCTGCTCCATGATCACCACAGCAATCTCCGTGGCACGGCAGCCCTGGCCGGGAGAAATACCAGTGGTTTCAAAGTCGATGACCGCTACTTGTTCCAACACTTGATGAACCTTTGAAAAATCAACGTAAAAGCAATGCGCCTTCGATGGGCACGTAACGAGTGGCGGCGCGAATCAGCGAGTTGGCGGTCAGCCCCGGCACGCCATAGGCAACCGCTTCGACGCCATGTTTGCTGATGATGCGCTCAAGCAACAAATCGAAATCGCCATCGCCGGAAGCCAGCACCACTTCGTCGACCTGTGGCGCGACGTCCATGATATCGATGGTGATGCCCACGTCCCAGTCACCTTTGGCCGAACCATCGCTGCGCTGGATGTAGGGCTTGAGTTTGACGGTGAAGCCGAGGTTGCGGAGGATTTGCTGGAATTGCTGCTGCTTGCTGTCGCCACGGTCGATGGCATAGGCGTAAGCCTCAACAATTTCCCCACGCTTGCTGATATCCGCCCACAACGCCGCATAGTTGAAATGGCAACCATGGGCCTGACGGACGGTGTAATAGAGGTTCTGTACATCGGCGAACACAGCGATTTTCTTCACCGGTAATCCTCATGACGCAGCAGCGCAGCCAAACGACAACGCCGATTCAGAAGTTGAATCGGCGCTTAGTATGCCAGTTTCGTGGGTGCCCCGGGCATTGGCGCCAACACCCGATTGTTGTAGGAGCTGCCGCAGGCTGCGAACAGCGGTGTATCAGGCGGAATGGCTATCGCAGCCTTCGGCAGCTCCTACAAGTATTCATCAACGCTTGAATCAAACAAACGAATCATCATCCCCGCCATCAAAACCGCCGTCATCCCAGCCGCCTTGATCGCTGCCGTATGAATCGTTGCTGGTCACACTCTCTTGGTTATCGTTCCAGCCGCCACCGGAATCCTGAGGGCTATGATCAGCAACCTGAGCAGGCTCTTCTTTGATGACTTCGACAACTTCTTCAGGCTGATTGTGACTGCCGAACATGCTGCTCAGACCTTGCGCGAGCATTACACCACCGGCGACGCCCGCTGCGGTTTGCAACGCGCCACCGAGAAAACCACCACCGCGTGGAGCCTGCTGTTGCGGAGCGGCGTAGTTACCCTGATTACCTTGCGGCGCGTTATAAGGCGGCGGGCTGGAAGGACCACCGTCGCGCCAGCCACCACCGGACGAGGCTGGCGGCTGGGAGAAGGACTGCTGCGGCTGAGACTGCGGACGATTGCCACCGCCCCCGAAGATGCTCGACAGAAACCCACCACCGCCCTGCGCCGGAGCCGAAGAGCCCTGAGCCTTCGCCTGCTGAAGTTCAGCCTGCAAACGCTGGATTTGCTCGTCGCGCTCTTTGACCTGCTGGTTGAGCTGATTCACTGCCGCTTCCTGCACCAGAATCGCCTGCGCCATGTAATAAGGCGCGGCGGGCTGCTGGTTGAGATGCTCCTTGATCCTGGCTTCAGCCTCGACGTCACGGGGGGCTGAACCGGTTTCGGCACTTTTCAGTTTGCTGAAAAGACCATCGATCAGGGTTTGCTCTTCGCTGTTCATGGCGACCTCGTTAGATTGCCGTTAAAAATCTTCGCCTGGCCGAATAGCCAACGCGTAAGCAAGGTAATGGGGCTAATCCGGGGCGTTTCAATAGACTGTCGTAAATGTTAAGAAGGCTCTGGCCGGTGCCTGGTTAGCCAGCTAAAGTGACCGACTGCTTTTTCTGTGACCCGATCCTAATGAACCCGCTGACCATTCTTACCGACTCCCTGTACTTTTTCCGGCGCAACCTGACGAGCATCGTGGTGCTGTGTCTACCGCTGGTCATCGTCGAGGCGCTGGCCAAGCAGGTGCTGAGCAGTTCGCTGGCGGCCAACACTTCATCGACTTACGAGTTACTGATCGGTGTGTTGTTCTACCCGCTCTACACCTGTGCCCTGATCCTGTTTCTGGATGCACGCACCCGTGGTGGTGACCAGCCTGGAACGCTTGACCTGCTCGCCATGGCATTACGCATGTGGCCGACCTTCGCCGTGCTCTCGGCGCTGAGCACGCTGCTGATCCTGTTTGGTCTGTCGCTGTTTATCCTTCCCGGTATCTGGGTGATGGTCAGACTGGTGTTCTCGGAGTACCTGCTGGTACTGCGCGGCCTGACGCCGCTGATGGCGATGCGCGCAAGCTTCGAGATGAGCCAGGGTCATTTCGTACGTATCCTGACCTGCGTGCTGTGCATCTATATTCCCCTGTCGCTGCTCGAAGGAAGCGCTTATCTCCTGCTCCCGGAGAAGCCAAATGAGGCCGCCGTTTTGCTGATCAACGTCGTCAGCAGCTTCCTGCAACTGTTCACCAGCGTGGTGATGTTTCGCCTGTTCATGCTACTCAACGAACCGCCTGAACAACCCGAAGAGCTGGAGTAAACGAGACGAAGGCTGCCAATCATGTTCCAGTCGGGCTATGCTCGGGTTTGCACTTTTTCCGAAACCCTGCAACGCGACCTTCTGACTGAACGCAACGCGTTCTAAGCCGAGCCGATGAGCCGCTTGATCCGTTTCATGCTGATTCTTGTATTGCTGGCCGGCGTGCTGCTGGGGCTGGTCTACACCCTGACCTGGCGCCCTGTACCCCGCGAAGAACTGCCTGTCAGCTGCAGTCCTGCTGATAAAGCACCGCGTTTGATACCCGGGCAAGCGCTCAAGGTGATGACCTGGAACATCCAGTATCTGGCGGGCAAGCGTTACGTGTTCTGGTATGACGTGACTGATGGCAGCGGTCAGGACGAGCGGCCAACGCCGGAAGATGTCGCCTTCAACCTTGATGAAGTCGCCCGGGTGATTCGCGACGAACAGCCGGACATCGTCCTGTTGCAGGAAGTGAACGACGGCGCGAAGAACACCGATTACGACGATCAACTGGCGCTGCTGCAAGAGCGCGTCACCGACCTGTATCCCTGCAGCTCCGAGGCGTTTTACTGGAAAGCCGATTTCGTCCCGAATCGGCACATCGCAGGCAGCGTCGGCATGAAACTCGCGACCCTGAGCCGATTCGAAATCGACCGGGCCGAACGCATTCAGCTACCGATTCGCGACGCCAACCTGATCAGTCGACAGTTCCAGCGCAAACCCGCATTGCTGGTCAGTTACCTGCCCCTGCGCGACGGCGGTCATCTGGCTGTGATCAACACCCATCTGGACACATTCATTGAAGGCGACGACGCCATGCAGCGTCAGGTGCAGGCGACCAGTAAGCTGCTCGACAAATTCGAAGCCACTGGCACGCCCTGGTTGATCGGCGGGGATTTCAACCTGCTGCCGCTGGGTCAGTATCAACGTCTGCCTGCCGAACAGCGCTCGTTGTATCAGCCAGACAGCCAGCTGCATGTGCTGTGGGACAAATACCCGATGATCCCGAACAACGTTGAAGTCGGCGGCATTGATCGCGCGAAATGGCTAACGCACTTTCCCAATGATCCGCGCGTCAGTGGCCCTGACCGCACCGTGGATTACCTGTTTTTCAGCCCGCGACTCAAACGTGTGGGGGCGGCTGTGCGCCAGGAAGATACGCTGCTGATCTCCAATCATTTGCCAGTGATTGGGCGGTTTTTGTTGCCGGTGTTGCCCTGAAGCCCATTGAATCGCGCCAATATCAGGCTCGCCCTCCTCTGTGGGACCGAATTTATTCGGGAAGGCATTATTTCAAGCAATACATAGGCTGCGAATGTACCGGCCCATTCGCGAATGAATTCGCTCCCACAGAAATGTATTGGCAAGCCAACATGGGATCGTCCAAAACGAGCGTGTCACTCTGGTGGTTATGGTGGATAAGTGAGCGTTATTGAAAACTATTCGGTGATCGACAATCCTGGATCATCTGATCGCGGTGCCAACTCTCAAGGCTTGAGCGTGTGGGAGCTGTTGCCTACCGGAGTCGCATGGTCTTTTCTTGGGTGTTCTCACAAAATCGAAAATCCCCAGAAACTGATTCCCGAATTATTAGTGGACGCTACTGGCATAGCGGTTGTGATTGCTCCCTTTGATATCAAAGGAAATGAAGCCTTGATTATCAAGCCTGACGGCGACCTGATGTGGGATGTCCGCGCGGCTGCAAAAACCGTAGTCGGCCAAGGAATTTTTTCTGATGTCTATTATGTGTCCGGGCAACTGTGCTTCTTTGTAAACATCAATAATCTGGATTACAGATTTTCGTTTGATGTTGTTTCTGGAGCGGTCGGTGAGTTGATGCCTTCATATTGAATTCATCTCGTAACCATCTGATGTAGTTGGCTGTTTTTTGTTGTCGGCGTTGCCCTGAGTTCGCGAACTTGAACAGATATCTGTAGGAGCTCACGAGCACCGCGAGGCAGCGATGGCGGTGTGTCAGGCAAATCGCTATCGCGGCCTCGCGGTGCTCGTACGCTCCTACAGATTCAGCGTTTGCTGCGCGATAGGGTTGTGGCAGGCACAGAAGGCGCTCTCCTAAAGCGCCTTCACTTCCTCGGCTTGATCCGCGCCGTCGGCTCGGCAATCAGCGGGTCATCCGGCCAATAGTGCTTGGGGTATCTTCCTTTCAAATCCTTCTTCACTTCGGCATAGGTACTGCGCCAGAAGTTGGCCAGGTCTTGTGTGACCTGCACCGGACGGCGGGCCGGGGACAGCAGGTGCAGTTTGACGATCTGCCGCCCGTTGGCGATGCGTGGTGTATCTGCCAGACCAAACAGCTCTTGCAGGCGCACGGCGAGAATCGGCGGGTGTTCGCTGTAATCCAGACGCACCGATGAACCCGACGGAACGCTCAAGTGGTGTGGCGCCAGCTCATCCAGACGCTGAGGCAAAGGCCACGGCAGCAGGTTGTGCAGGATCGACGACAGGTCCAGATTACTGAAATGGCTGAGCCGCGAGACCTTGCCCAGATACGGCAGCAACCAGATTTCCAGCCGCTCAAGCAAACCGGCGTTACTGACATCCGGCCATTCGCTGCTGTCTTTCTGCTCAAGATCCAGCGAACGCAACAGGCCGACCCGCGCCTGCCATTGGCGCAGTTCGGGTGTCCACGGCAGCAGCTCAAGACCTTTACGGCGCACCAAAGCCAGCAAAGCCTGACCTTTGGCGGACTCGTCCAGCCCGGCCAGCGGCTCACGACTTAGAATCAACTCCCCCACCTTGCGCTGCCGCTCGGCACGGAACACACCTTCGCGCTCATCCCAATCCAGTTGGTCGAGCTGAACCACTTGTTCCGCCAACACCGAATCAAACAACGCAGGATCGAACTCGGCTGCCATGTAGATACGCTCTTCGCGCTGACCCTGACGACTGCCAAGGTCGGCGATAACCAACCACGGTTGCTTCATCAACGCATCGACTTCGGCAAACAAGGCGGCACGACCATTGGCCAGGCGGTATTCCGCACCACCCGCCTTGCGTTGTTGCGCAACCCGGTCGGGATACGCCAGCGCCAGCAGCGCGCCAAGCCAGCGCGGATGGTCTGGGTCGCTGACGGGTTCAGACACAGAACCGCGCAAATAGCCGCGATATTGGCGAGCCAGTTGTTTGGCCCGTTGCACGCCGCCTTGAGCGCCACGGGCAGCACGCTCACTGCCATCGAGCAGCGTCAGACGACTGTGCAGATCGGCACCGGCACCACGCAAAATGTCGCGCTCGCCAAGCAGTGCAGCAACATCGCAGGCCAGACTGCCAAGGCCCAGCGCCTGACCGCGCAGGAGCAAATGGGCGATACGCGGGTGAGCGGGCAACTCAGCCATGGCCTGACCATGAGGGGTGAGTTTGGGCTCTTGCCCCGGCTCACGGGTCAGCGCGCCCAGACGGACCAACAAATCCTGAGCCTGGCCGTAAGCCGCAGCGGGCGGTACATCGAGCCAGACCAGCTGTGTTGGCGTTACGCCCCAGCGCGCCAGTTGCAAGGCTAAACCCGCGAGATCGGCCTGAAGAATTTCCGCTGCACCGTAAGCAGCCAATTGTTCATGTTGAGCTTCGGACCACAGCCGATAACACACTCCCGGCTCCAGCCGCCCTGCTCGACCCGCGCGCTGAGTTGCGCTGGCACGGGAGATGCGTTGGGTGTCGAGGCGGGTCATGCCGCTGCCCGGATCGAAACGCGGGACTCGCGCCAACCCGGCGTCGATCACCACGCGCACGCCATCAATGGTCAGGCTGGTTTCGGCAATATTCGTCGCCAGCACCACTTTGCGAGCGCCTTCAGGCGCTGGCTCAATGGCGGCACGCTGGGCGCTCAGATCCAGCTCGCCATGTAACGGGCACAGGAGAATATCGGACCTTGAGCCCAGAGCATCCTCCAGTTGCTGATTGACCCGTCGAATCTCGGCCTGCCCCGGCAAGAACACCAGCAGGCTGCCGCTTTGATCGTTGATCGCATCCAGCACCGTCTGCACCACACGCGGCTCAATGAATTCGCCGGGCTGAAACGGTCGCCCCCACTGCATCTGCACCAGGAACATCCGACCGTCGCTGCGCACCACCGGCGCATCGTCGAGCAAACTGGACAGCCGCTCGCCCTCCAGAGTGGCCGACATCAGCAAGATCTTCAGCGGTTGCTCGTCGCGAAACAGGTCGCGGCCGTTCAGGCTCAGGGCCAACGCCAGATCGGCATCCAGGCTGCGCTCGTGGAACTCGTCAAAAATCAGCAAGCCCACGCCTTCCAGCGCCGGATCATCCTGCAAGCGTCGGGTCAGAATGCCTTCGGTGACGACTTCAATACGGGTATTGGGCCCTACCCTGCTTTCCAGACGGATCCGGTAGCCGACCGTTTCACCCACCCTTTCGCCTAGCTCACTGGCCAGTCGTTCAGCCGCTGCCCGCGCTGCCAGACGGCGCGGTTCGAGCATGAGAATGGTTTGCCCGGCCAGCCAGGTTTCCTCAAGCAACGCCAACGGCACGCGCGTGGTTTTGCCTGCGCCGGGCGGGGCTTCGAGCACCGCTTCATGGCGCTCGGACAGCGCCTGGCGCAGGTCGGGTAAAACAGCATCGATGGGCAGGGAAATCATGGCGGCTCCAGAACAGGCCGCCGATTATACGTGCCGATGGCTATTTGAGCTTAAAACGAGCGTCGCCCGTCAGTTGGTACAACAACTCGATACCCTCAGGCCAAGGTCCATATCCGGATTGTCCGTTGATGTGCCCGGCATTCTCAAGCCAGATCAACTCGCTGCCCCACGCCTCACTGAAGAGCCGGGCTCGTTCTTGGGTGACATAGGGGTCATCCGTGCTCGCCACTGTGATGCTTCGGAATGGCAGGCGCCGCGTCGACATCGGCGTGAAGCCGCTCGTACCGGGCGGATAGCTTTCTGCTTCCGTATCGCTGGGAGCCACCAGCAAGGCGCCGAGTACCTTATTCGCCTCTGGATATTGCTCCGCCCAAAGAGTGATCAAGGTGCAGGCCAGGCTATGGCCGACCAGCACGACTTCACCGTCGGTTGCCGTGATTTCCTGATTGAGACGCTCAACCCAATCCGCTGCAAACGGTGTTTCCCAGTCTTGCTGCTCTACCCTGTACAGCTCGGGAAACTGCCGCTCCCAATGCGATTGCCAATGGGTTTCGCCCGAATTGAACAGCCCCGGCAACGTCAAAACCCTGATTGACATCATTCGTCTCCTTTGGATGTGTCAGTAATATGCAGTGGTTTGGCTGGTGGGTAAATCATGGATGCTATAGGCAGCTCCTACCCGAAAAATGCAAATATTTGATTTGAATGTTTTTTACCTGTAGGAGCGCGCTTGCCCGCGATTCGGTTTTTCAGTCGATGAATACATCGCCTGCACTGACGTGATCGCGGGCAAGCGCGCTCCTACAGATACGTGTCTACTGCGAGACAGCGCGGTGTCAGGGACACTTGGCAGCTCCAGGAAAGTGCATTCAATTCATTGTTCTGCATGTTGGCCACTAATGAGTTAAGCCACCGAACCGCCGAACCATGCAATAGTCATAGCTCTGCGTTATTTGCCTTGTATAGTTGCCACTTCAACTCCTGGAGATGTTCATGCGCATTCCTTCTCGTTTAATCGGCGGCGTTGTGGTCGCTACTCTGCTGACCCAACTCACCGCATGCGGCAGCATTTTCTATCCTGATCGTCGTGGCCAGATCGATGGCAAGATTGACCCGGCGATCGCCGTGCTCGACGCGGTCGGCCTGCTGTTTTACGTAATCCCTGGCCTGATCGCCTTTGGTGTCGACTTCGCTACCGGCGCGATCTACTTCCCGCACGGCCAGAGTGCGCAGATCGACCCGCAAAAACTGCAACCGGCTGTGAACGCTGATGGCAGCGTCGACAACAGCAAGCTGCAAGCCATTCTGGAAACCGAACTGGGTCGCACTCTGCCATTGAACGATCCACGCCTGATCCAGCATCGTGGCAGCGTGCAACAACTGGCAGCGCTGGGCCTCGCCCCGTCGGCCTGACTGTAATCTGAAGGAAGCACCATGAGCACCAGCCTCGAACACGCCCGCTTGTTGCGTCTGGCAACCCGGGCTTCGCTGGCAGTTGCCAGTACCCTGATCATTGCCAAGGCGGTGGCGTGGTGGCTCAGTGGATCGGTCAGCCTGCTAGCCGGGTTGACCGATTCGTTGCTCGATGGAGCGGCATCATTTCTGAACCTGCTTGCGGTGCATTACGCCCTGCGACCGGCCGATGACGATCACCGTTATGGGCATGGCAAGGCGGAAGCGCTGTCGGGCATGGCACAGGCGCTATTCATTGCGGTCAGTGCCTGCCTGATCGGCTTTCAGGCGGTCGAGCGGATTCAGAATCCGGAACCGATAGGCTCGCCCGGTCTGGGCATCGCCGTGATGTTGCTTTCGCTGGTGCTGACTTTTGCCCTGCTGACCTTCCAGCACAAAGTGATCAAGGAAACCGGCTCCGCCGCGATCCGCGCCGATTCGCTGCATTACCGCTCAGATATGTTGCTGAACATGGGCATTCTGCTGGCGCTGGTGTTGGCATGGTTTGGCTGGCAGCAACTGGATGCCTGGTTCGGGCTGGGTATCTCCCTGTACATCCTGTGGAGTGCTTTCCAGATCGCCAGGGAAACCGTTTCGGTGCTGATGGATCAGGAATTACCGACGGATGTCAGCGAAAGAATGCTGGAGCTGGCGTGCAGCGTACCGGGCGTACTCGGTGCCCATGACTTGCGCACCAGGATTTCCGGCAACCATTGGTTCGTGCAGTTGCATCTGGAGTTGCCGGGAAGCCTGACGCTGTCCGTCGCCCACGCTCTTTGCGATCAGGTTGAAGCCGCGATCAACAGCGAGTATCCGAAGGCCGAAGTGCTGGTGCACGCCGACCCGCAGGAAGTCGTGCGCCCAGCCACGATCTGAATCAGTTAATGGTGTAGCCGCGCCCCATCAGGCAAGCCACCATCGAACGACGGTAGACCTGAATCATCGCCGGTGCGTTGTTTACATTCGGTTCGGCCGGATCAAAGCTGCTCTGTTCTACCGACCAGCGATAGCAGTCATATTTGTCCTGTGCGACCTGCTCGGCGCTCTGGCCATTGTTTGGGTAGGCGACCGGGTCATACGGGCTGGATGCAGGCGCCTGTGGCGTATAAACCGGCTCGACGTTTTGCGGCGGATAGGCCACCACATAATCCTGTGTATCTTGCTGATAGCTGTAGTACGTCCCGGCAGCCACGAAGAACAGCGAGCTGCCAATCCAGACTTCCTGAGAATAGGCCGGCAAGCTGCGTACTCGTACGCCATACGGCGGCGTCACGATCACATAGCGCGGACCTTGCGGACGGTACCAGTAGCCGTCCGAATAGTAGTAATCCAGGCCGCGATACGGGACGCGGGAATAACTGCCCGGCACTCGGTCAATCACATGGCCCGGACGATATTGCGGGCCGGGACCCCAGCCATTGCCGTGACCATCAGGACGACCGGTCCAGTGATCATTAGGACGGTTATCACCCCGACTCCCGCGATAACCATTGTTCTGGTCCTGGTAATACCCCTGACGCGGTGGCTGGGTCTGGCGCGCCTCGCCGGGGCCGCTCTGAATCGGCAGATTGTCCTGACGCTGCTGTAGCTGCTGACGATCAACCTGGCGTTGCTGCTGAATTTGCTGTTGTTGCTGGCGCTCAACCTGACGCTGTTGAATTTGCTGCTGCTGAATCTGCTGCTGTTGCTGGCGATCAACGTCACGAATCTGTTGCTGCTGTTGACGCTCGACCTGACGTTGCTGATTTTGTTGCTGTTGAATCTGCTGTTGCTGCTGACGTTCAACATCACGCATTTGCTGATCCTGCTGACGCTCGACACCGCGCTGCTGTTGGATCTGTTGCTGTTGCAGGTTCTGTTGCTGGCGCTGCTGCATTTGCTGCGGAGCATTGGGTTGCTCGCGCTGCTGACCCGCGCCCGCGCTGCCACGAATCTGATCACGTGGTGCGTCATCCCCGGCCAAAGCCTGAGTGCTGATGCTTACACATAACAGGCTCAAACCTGCCAAATGCCAGATACGCGATTTCATGCTTTCCTCACAGGGGCGCCGGATGTATGTGGTTAAGACTGCATTATTGATGCGCCGTTCGCCGCATGCTATCAGCACGCTACTAGCGCGAACATGTTCCTGTGCGCAAACAACCATGCACAAAGAAAAAGGGGGACCTTGCGGCCCCCCTTCGAGAATTTCGTCCTGGCTCAACGCTTGTGGCGTCGGCTCACCTCATGCCGTCTTCTGGACAGTATGTAGCCCGGGGGCCGTGCCAACCCTTTTGGGCTGGAGGCCGCAGCTGGCCTGATTGGGCGAGCCGCGCTGGACGCTATGTCCGGGCAGTGATTCTGTTTAAAAGCATAGGCCTGAGGCGTTAGCACAGGATTGCTAAAATTGCGGGATAAAACATTACTTGCGCAATTTTTAGCTTCGGATGAATAATTCAGCGCAATACAACCCAGGAAGGTGAACTTCGTGAGCAAACTCGACAGATATGATCTGAGTATTTTGGCGGAATTGCAGCGCGACGCGCGCATCTCCAATCAGGAGCTGGCTGAACGAATCGGTCTGTCCCCTTCGCCATGCTCGCGACGCGTAAAGCAGCTGGAAGACGACGGCTACATCGTCAGACAGGTTGCACTGCTGGACCGAAAGAAGCTTGGCCTCAATCTGACAGCCTACGTACTGATCGGCATGGATCGGCATACGCCCGACCGCTTCGAGAACTTTGAAGCACAGATTCGCAACCTGCCTCAGGTCCTCGAATGCAGCCTTGTGACCGGTATGGATGCGGATTATCAGTTGAAAGTCGTGGTGGCTGACATGGATCACTATCAAAAGCTGCTGTTAGGGCACCTTACCCGTATCGATGGTGTGACCAGCGTGAAATCGAGCTTCGTGCTCAATCAGGTGCTGGCCAGCACCGAGCTGCCTTTGGTGCATCTGCGCAACTGATTGGCTGGAGAGCGTGATGGAGCCTGAAGTTTACGAACAATGGATGATGACAAGCCTCATCACCCTTCTGGTCGGCTTCATGGGCTTCATCGTCTGGGACCTGGCGAAGAAGTCCAAAGCCGGACGATTCGGCACCCTCATCCTGTTCTTCGTGCTGGGCCTGGGAATTATGGCGTTTGTGATCAAGACGGTTGTGATTGCTTATCTTGAGAGCTAAAGCAATTTCATGTGGGAGCAGAGCTTGCTCGCGATAGGGCTGCACGCGATTCACTATAGACCGCGTTGCCTGTATCGCGAGCAAGCTCTGCTCCCACAAGGTCTAGACCTGCTCACAGCTTCGCGGGCACTTCCCGCCATTGCCCTTGATCCAGCCCTTCAATCGTCCAGTCGCCAATCCTGACCCTCACCAGCCTTAACGTCGGCAGACCTACCGCGGCAGTCATGCGCCGAACCTGTCGGTTACGGCCTTCCTTGATGATCAACTCCAGCCAACTGGTGGGCACGCTTTTGCGAAAGCGCACCGGAGGATCGCGTGGCCAGAGTTGTGGTTCGTCCAGTTGCCGAGCCTGAGCGGGCAAGGTCGGGCCGTCATTGAGCTGCACACCGTCACGCAATTGCTGCAACTGCTCGGCACTCGGCTCACCTTCAACCTGCACCCAATAGGTTTTTGGAAGTTTGTGTTTCGGGTCAGCGATGCGCGCCTGAAGCTGGCCGTCGTTGGTCAGCAGCAATAAACCTTCGCTATCCCGATCCAGTCGTCCCGCCGGATAGATGCCGGGGATCTCTATGAAATCCTTGAGCGTCGCTCGCCCTTCTCCATCACTGAACTGAGTCAGCACATCGAATGGCTTGTTGAACAGGATGAGCTTAGGCTCGGCGGGCGGAGCCTTGGCGACACGGCGGGTTGCACCGGCATTGGCAGGCGATGGGCGACGAGCAGGAGGGCGCTGGGTACGGGACATGACAGTTTCGGTATTCGGAAAACAGAAAGGGCCACTTTAATGGCCCTTTCGTTCATCACCTAATAAATCAACGGAACGGCGGCTCATCGAAGCTGCGCAGTTTGCGCGAATGCAGCGAATTAAGCTGAGTACGCATCAGGTCCAGCGCTGCAATACCGATCTTCAAATGCTGGCTGACCGCACGCTCGTAAAACGCGTTGGCCGAGCCGGGCAGTTTGATTTCGCTGTGCAACGGCTTGTCCGAAACGCAGAGCAACGTGCCGTACGGCACCCGCAAGCGATAGCCCTGGGCTGCAATGGTGCCACTTTCCATGTCCACAGCCACTGCACGGGACAGGTTGATCAGCGGACGCTCCTGGGCCCAGCGCAGTTCCCAGTTACGGTCGTCATAGGTCAGAACCGTACCGGTGCGCAGACGCTTCTTCAGATCGTCGCCTCGCTCGCCAGTGATCTGCGCTGCAGACTCCTGAAGAGCCAGCTGCACTTCGGCCAACGCCGGAATCGGAATATGAGGCGGAAGTACGCGGTCAAGAATCCCGTCGCGACGCATGTAAGCGTGAGCCAGCACGTAGTCGCCGATAGTCTGGGATTGGCGCAGCCCGCCACAGTGGCCGATCATCAGCCAGCAATGCGGACGCAGCACGGCCAGGTGATCGGTGATGTTCTTGGCGTTGGACGGGCCGACGCCGATGTTGACCAGCGTGACGCCATGACCGTCTTCGGCGATCAGGTGATAAGCCGGCATTTGATAACGATGCCAGACCACGCTGGCGACAATGGCCTGCGCTTCACCGTGATCCATGCTCTTCTCGACGATGACGTTACCCGGCAGAACCATGCGTACAAAACGCGGGTCTTCACGCAGCTTTTCCAGCCCGTGGACGATGAACTGGTCAACGTAGCGGTGATAGTTGGTCAGCAGGATCCACGGCTGCACATGACGCCAGTCGCTACCGGTGTAATGCACCAGACGTCGCAGGGAAAAGTCCACGCGGGCGGCATCGAACAAGGCCAGCGGCAGAGGGTCGGTGTTGGCCCAGTCGTACAGACCGTCGGCGATGCCATCAGTGGCGGCAGACAAGTCAGTGCTGGGGAAAACCCGCGCCAACGCTGCGGCCGTTACGCCAGAACCCGCCAGTTCGTCGCCCTGCTCAACCACATAGGGATACGGAATGTTTTGCTCACTGACGCCGACTTCCACCGTAATCGTGAAGTCGTTCATCAATGGCCCGAGTTGTTCGAGCAGGTATTTGCGGAAGGCTGCCGGGTGAGTCACGGTCACGCTGTAGTTGCCGGGCAACTGAACCTTGGCATAAGCGCGAGTGGTCAGCGGCACTTCGCCCTGGCAGTGATAAGTCAGGCGCAATTCTGGATAACGGAACAGGGCACGCTGCTCGGCATCAGGCTCGATCCGGTCTTTCAGATACTGCTTGAGTGCCTTACTCAGCGCACTGGTTGCGCGCTCATGCAGCTCAGCAAGGCGATCCACGGCTTGTTCAGGCGTTTCAACGACAATAAAGGTTTCAGTCACAATTAGTATCCTTCTGATCTTGCAGTGGCCCATCTTGCCTGCATCGTGAAGGGAAGGCACTAGTGGCGTAGTGCGGAAGGTTATGCCTAGTCATGATCAGGTGAGACCGACTTTAATTGGGAAAGGCCGGGACAAACACCAAATATTCCAGAGGTGCTACCAACTTACGGCATACATGGACTTGTGGGAGTGGTCCAGGTATCCCTGACACCGCGCTGTCGCGCAGCAAACGGGTGACCTGTAGGAGCCAACTTGTTGGCGAGACGTCGGACCCGCATCGTCAGAAATTCCGCTTCGCCAACAAGTTAGCTCCTACAAGGTCTGCGTTTCAAATCCATTATTGGAGTGATGTTTGATAGGAGCGAGGCTCCAGGCGATCCCGGCGGGTTATGTGCCTCAGCCAACCATCGGGGTGGATCGTGCAACGAGCGCTTGCACATCAACGCCTCTTGGCAAGGTGCCGTACACCGAACTCCGCGACGCCAGTCGACTGGCAATAAACGCATCACTGACCGCCGCATTGCCCGCTTCAAGCAACAGCTTGGCCTGCAGCGCCAGCGCAATGTCTTCGGTCAGTTGTCGAGCCCGGTACTGGATATCACCGGTATCCCGAAACGCGGCTTTCAAGCCATCGATATGCATCGCCAGATGCTGATCGCCATGCCCGTCGCCCAACTCGGCGAACAGGGTATCAAGCACGCCCGGCTCCCTGGACAGCGCCCGCAGCACGTCCAGGCATTGCACGTTGGCGGAGCCTTCCCACGTGGAGTTGACCGGTGCTTCACGATAAAGCCGCGGCAGGATGCTGTCCTCGACATACCCCGCGCCGCCCATGCACTCCGCAGCATCATTGATCATGGCCGGGGCTCGTTTGCAGATCCAGTATTTGCCCACTGCCGTCACCAACCGGGCGAAACGCGCCTCGTGCGGATCGTCCAGATGGTCAAGTGCGCGCCCCATGCGCATGCTCAAGGCCAGCGCGGCCTCGCTCTCCAGTGCCAGATCAGCGAGTACGTTCTGCATCAAAGGCTGTTCGGCCAACATCCGACCGCCAACACTGCGATGAGCGCAATGATGCGCGGCCTGGCTCAAGGCCTGACGCATCAGGGCACTGGACCCGACCATGCAGTCGAAGCGGGTCATACCAACCATTTCGATAATGGTCGGCACACCACGGCCTTCTTCACCGAGCATCCAGGCAAACGCCCCGCGGAATTCCACTTCGCTGGACGCGTTGGACCAATTGCCCAGCTTGTTCTTCAAACGCTGTATGTAAAACTCATTTCGGGTGTCATCCGGACGATGCCTTGGCAGCAGAAAACAGGTCAAGCCCTTGTCGGTCTGCGCCAGCGTCAGGAACGCATCGCACATCGGCGCCGAACAAAACCATTTGTGCCCGACCAGCTCATAAGCCTGGCCCGGGCCTGACGCTCCAACGGGATAGGCCCGCGTGGTATTGGCGCGAACATCGGTGCCACCCTGCTTCTCGGTCATAGCCATGCCGATGGTCACGCCAGCCTTGTGCGCCATGCCGACATTTCGGGGATCGTATTCCCGTGCAAGGATTTTCGGCAGCCACCGTGCAGCCAGATCAGGCTGCACGCGCAGCGCCGGCACACTGGCAAAAGTCATGGTCAATGGGCATCCGCTACCAGCTTCGGCCTGACTGTGCAGGTAGCTCATGGCGGCGCGGGCAACATGGGCACCGGGTTGTGGATCAGTCCAGGGTAGCGACGGGATGCCATGCTCTACCGCCGTACTCATTAACTGGTGGTAAGCCGGATGGAACTCCACCAGATCAATACGATGCCCATACCGATCATGACTGGCGAAAACCGGCTTGTTCTGATTGGCGAGAAAACCCGCCTCCATCAGCGGCCCGCCCGCCAGCGCGCCATACGCGTCGATTCGGCCCTGAGCCCAACCGGCACCAAAGCGCTCCGTCCATTGCTGCAGCGGCAGATCGATGCGATAGAGATTCGCGCCGTCCAGAGGGGGCGGCTGGTTGGTGACTTCGTGGGTTTCGGCGAACTGATGCAGGTTCATGGCGATATCCTCTCTGTCGGGTGCGCTTCGAGCACAACCAGACATGAAGTGAATCACGCACACCTCGCTTTAAAAAGCGCCATACACGACGAATCCACGGCGCTTTTGCCCTGCCCCTGTTAGTCAGCGCTGTGCAGTTTCACAGACGTTTCTGCAGGCGCGAAATTCCGCGCCGCGCATCCCAGCGTCACTTTGAGCGCAAAACAACTGCCCTCTCCCGGCGCTGAACTGTGGCTGAGCCGCCCGCCATGCAACTCAATCAACTGTCGACAAATAGCCAGGCCAATGCCCAACCCGCCGTATTGACGAGTCAACGAGCCGTCCACCTGAAAGAAGTGCTGATAGAGCGTCGACTCATCCAGCCGGGTAAAGCCTATGCCGCTATCGATAACCTCAATCAACAACTGCACCTGCTCTTCGCCTTGGGCCTGCTGCTGAACCCGAATCCTGACCGAGCCGAACTGGGTGAACTTGATCGCGTTGTCCAGAAGACATTCCAGACACTGGCGCAACTTATAGACATCCCCGATCAGACCGGCCCGCAACGGCTCCACCCACTCGACGATCAATTTAATCCCTTTATCCTGCGCAGCGTTGGTGAACTGCCCCTTGAGCCCATAAACAAGGCACCTTAAATCAAAGGATTCAGGCACGACATGAAGCCTTCCTGCTTGCAGCTCCGTCAGGGTCAGGATGCCATTCACCATGCCCATCATGTCCTGTGCAGAACTGGCAGCGGTCTGGTGATATGAAGAGAGTTCGGGATTCAATTCCACGGTCTGCATCAATTCCAGCGAACCAATCACGCCATTCATCGGGGTGCGCAGTTCGTGAGTCAGCGAGGCGAGGAACTCATCCTTGAGGCGATTGCTTGCTGCCAATTGCTGATTGGCACGTTCAAGGTTTTCCCCGGCCTCACGCATGATCTGCGCATGCTCCTCACGGCTCTGATTGATCCGCACAGCCAAGGCCATGGAAACCAGCGCAGCTTCCATGGCCGAACCGATCTGATTGGCGTACATCGTGAAAAAGTTGTGTGGCAGATAGCCCGCCAACATGCCGACGTGAATAACGCTGCCCAGCAGAAACGCTGTCCAGGCGAGGACAAAGTAACGAGCTTCACGTACCCCGTGACACATTGCAGTGATGCCAGCGACAAAAATCATCGAGGTAAAGATCAGCATCAACCCGCCATAAAGGCGAAACGCGAGGTTCAGGTTGGGTGACAAGCTCAATAGCATCACCACGCCTGCGGCGGCCATGACCAGCACCAGCGAATGATCGAGCCAGGGGCCGATTTTCCTGGTCTGCAGGAAAGAACGGGCGAACTGACAAGCAAAAAGAACCGACATCATCAGCAGGAACAAGGGCGCAACATTGGCCAGCCAGGGACTTTCCGGCCAGAGAAATTCGACACCGATGCCGTTGAGCGCCAGTTGATAAAGCCCGAGGGGGGCAATGTAAAGCACGTAATACAGGTAACTGACGTCACGCACACCCAGGTAGATGCACAGGTTGTAGATCAGCATCACCAGAAGCACGCCGTACAGCACACCCAACACATACATGCGCGGTGGTTGATCTTCCAGATAGGCACTGCTGTCCCAAATACTCAGCGGGACCTGAATCGAACCAGCGCTTTTTACACGCAAGTAAATGGTCTTGTTTTGCCCGGGCTCCAGACTGACTTCAAACAGGTAATTGGCCTGTTTGATCTGTCGGCTGGAGAACGGCAACATGTCCCCGGTCTGCCAGGCAAGGTGCTGGGTGCCGATGGCATCGGGCAGGTAAAAATCCACGTAATCCATGGGCGGATAGGCGAGCTCTACCATCCAGTCACGGTGCGCGGTTACGTCTCTGGGCATATAGCGCAAATCCACCCTGAGCCAGAAGGCAGAGTTGGAAAAGCCAGCGTTGAGGGTGTCACTGTCGAGGGCTCGAAAACTCGACGCCATTGCCGCCGAGCTGACATCACTGATCGTCGCTTCGCCGCTGACATCTTCAAACACCTGAACTGCACGGCCTAACGCCAGGCTGCGAGTGCTCTCGTCGAATTCGACGGCACTGGCTAGCTGCGACAACAAGGCGACCAGCATGATCAACAAATAGCGCATAAAGCCCCGGATAGATTCGTCAGTTGACGCCGCTGGCCCCCTTCCATTGGAGCGACGCTTTCTGCGATTCCTGATTTTTTTAGAGTAGCTCCAGACAGACTGAAACAACGAACTCAATGCGGGCCTGTTTGTGCAGACCTGCTCACCTCAAACAGCGGTACCGGGTTAATGCCATCACTATTTCATGCCAACGCGTTAAAGCATAGCTGCCTAATGGTCTTATGCATTAATTTATGAAAACCCCTTAAAGGCTCTATCTCGGTACTTACAGACAGATCGACCTTTTTTCAGAGTAAATTCATGCGCTGAGCGTCGCGTCAGAATCTCTATCGGCTGTATGAAAATTCCGAGTCCACTGAGCGGTGCCCAAAAAAGTTTAGTGGTAAGCTCGCGCACCATGAATATCTATAGCTCCCGCCCTGTTGTCCTCTGCCTCTCCGGCCACGATCCAAGTGGCGGTGCCGGTCTGCAAGCAGATATCGAAGCATTGCTCGCCCAGGGTTGCCACGCAGCTCCGGCAATCACCGCCTTGACCGTTCAAGACACCGTGAATGTCACCGATTTCAGGGTGCTGGACCGCGAATGGGTGTTGGCGCAAGCCAACGCCGTACTCAACGACTCGACTGTCGCCGCAGTGAAGCTGGGTATGCTCGGTTCGCTGGAAATGGTCGATACCGTCGTAGAGTTGCTTGAAGCGCATCCGCACCTGCCAATGGTCTGCGACCCGGTGCTACGGGCGGGCGGCGGTGGACGGTTGGGCAAGGATGAAGTCGGCTATGCCATGCGTGAGCGCTTGCTGCCGCTGGCAACCGTTGCGACGCCCAATCTGCCGGAAGCCCGAATTCTGGCCGAGCTGCCGGAAGGCACGGCTGACGAGTGCGCAGAGAAGTTGCTGCCATTTTGCGAGCATCTGTTGATCACCGGCGGCCATGGCGATGAAGTGGAAGTCCATAACCGTTTATATATCCGTGGTGGTGAAACACGCACCTTCATCTGCCAGCGCCTGCCTGGCAGCTATCACGGCTCCGGCTGCACGCTGGCCAGCGCCCTGGCGGGCCGACTGGCGCAAGGTGAAAACCTGATCAGCGCCGTGCAGACCGCGCTTGACTACACTTGGCGCACGCTGCGCGATGCTGAACAGCTGGGTAAAGGACAATTTGTTCCCCGTCGCCTGCCCCTGGACTTCTGTTCGTAACGCCACGTGATGAGGCTTTTTCTATGAAACTACGTGGCTTGTATGCCGTTACCGACAGTCGCCTGCTGGCTGGCAAATTCCTGTCTTACGTCGAAGCCGCCCTTGATGGCGGCGTTACACTGCTGCAGTACCGTGACAAGTCTGGCGATGAATCCAAACGCCTGCGTGAAGCCACCGCTCTGCTGAGGCTTTGCGAGCAGTACAAAACCCGTTTGATTATCAACGATGACGCCGAGGTTGCGGCTCGTCTGGGTGTTGGCGTGCACATGGGTCAAACCGACGGATCACTGACCGACGCCCGCGCACTGCTGGGCCACAAGGCGATTGTCGGCGCGACCTGCCACGGCAGTCTCGCAATGGCTGAGAAAGCCAAGGCGGACGGTGCGACTTATCTCGCTTTCGGACGTTTCTTCAACTCGACGACCAAACCCGACGCCCCCGCCATCGAGCTGGACGTTCTGGCTCAGGCCCGGGCCCGCTTCAATATGCCGATTGCCGTCATCGGTGGCATCACCCTGGAAAATGCTCCGCAACTGGTGGAGCACGGTGCCGACCTGCTGGCCGTGGTGCACGGCCTGTTCGGTGCCGAAAATACTCAGGAAGTTACCCGCCGCGCCCGCGCCTTCAACGCCTTGCTTTCCAGCCGCTGATCGCGCCCGGCCCTTATTTCGATTACGTAAGAGATTTAATTATGTCCCGCTCTGAAACCTTGTTCGCCAATGCTCAAAAACACATTCCCGGTGGCGTTAACTCGCCCGTACGGGCCTTCAAAAGCGTCGGCGGCACGCCGCTGTTCTTCAAACACGCGGTCGGTGCGTATGTCACCGACGAAGACGACAAGCGTTATGTCGACTACGTGGGTTCGTGGGGGCCGATGATCCTCGGCCATAGCCACCCGGAAGTGCTGGATGCCGTACGCAGTCAGTTGGAACACGGTTTGTCCTATGGCGCGCCCACCGCCATGGAAACCGAAATGGCCGATCTGGTCTGCTCCATAGTGCCGTCGATGGAGATGGTCCGCATGGTCAGCTCGGGCACCGAAGCGACCATGAGCGCCATTCGTCTGGCCCGCGGTTATACCGGCCGCGACAGCATCATCAAATTCGAAGGCTGCTACCACGGCCACTCCGACAGTCTGCTGGTCAAAGCGGGCTCCGGTGCACTGACTCTGGGCGTGCCAAGCTCGCCGGGCGTACCCGCAGCATTCGCCAAACACACGCTGACCGTACCGTTCAATGATCTGGACGCCGTCAAAGAGCTATTGGCCGAAGTGGGTCAGGAAGTCGCGTGCATCATCGTTGAGCCCGTTGCGGGCAACATGAACTGCGTACCGCCAGCACCGGGTTACCTGCAAGGCCTGCGCGCATTGTGCGACGAACACGGCGTAGTGCTGATTTTTGACGAAGTCATGACCGGTTTCCGCGTTGCCCTTGGCGGCGCACAGGCTTATTACGGTGTAACACCAGACCTGAGCACCTTCGGCAAGATCATTGGCGGCGGCATGCCAGTTGGCTGCTTCGGCGGCAAGCGTGAAATCATGTCTCACATCGCGCCACTCGGCCCGGTTTATCAGGCAGGCACGCTGTCCGGTAACCCGCTGGCCATGGCAGCTGGCCTGACCACCTTGCGCCTGATCAGCCGTCCGGGCTTCCACGACGAACTCAGCGACTTCACCCGTCGCCTGCTCGAGGGCCTGCAACAACGCGCAGACGCTGCCGGCATTCCGTTCGTGACCACCCAGGCGGGCGGCATGTTTGGTCTGTACTTCAGCGAAGCCAAGGAAATCGTCACCTTCAATGACGTGATGACCAGCGACGCCGATCGCTTCAAGCGCTTCTTCCACTTGATGCTCGAAGGCGGCGTCTACCTGGCGCCAAGCGCATTCGAAGCAGGCTTCACCTCCATTGCCCATGGCGAAGAAGAGTTGAAGATGACGCTGGATGCGGCCGAGAAGGCGTTTGCGGCGTTGAAATAAGAGCAGCACATGACCAACTGTGGGAGCGAATTCATTCGCGAAGGCGGTTTTACAAACGATGATTTTCTGTCATATGTACCGGCCTCTTCGCGAATGAATTCGCTCCCACAGGATTTAATCGTATCGTTACCCCCGCAAAACCGGGCTTTTCAGCCCCGCGCAGCAGAAAAACAGTAAAGACTTTGTAAGGTTGGCCTCGCTTATTTCATAATGCGCAGCCAGCACGTTTAGCTGGACGGGCACGCCCGCACCTTTTTCAGAGGTAAGTCGATTCCCATGAACCGCACCGGCCGCACCCTTGCATTGGGCTGCCTGTTGCTTATTCATCCCCTGCTGGCGAATGCAGGCGGCAACTCGTTGTTAATCCCAGCGGTGGGTCGTTGCACCCTCAATACCCAGCCAGACAACCTGCCTGCGGCGCTTTCGGCGTGTCAGCAAGCGGCTCAGTCCGGGGATGCACAAGCACAATACGAGTTGGGCGAGTTTTACTACGACGGTAAACACGCGCCACAAGACTTGCCCAAGGCACTTGGTTATTTCGAGCAGGCTTCGCTGCAGGGTCACGCGCAGTCGCAGTATCAGCTCGGCTTGATGTTCTCCAAGGGGGAAGGCGTGCAGGCCAACAATGTTCAGGCGTATATCGTACTGAAGATGGCCTCGGTCAACGGCTCCGAAGACGCACTGGACGCTGCCGACGAAGTCGCCGAGCACATGCAGCGCGACGAACTTGAAGTCGCCACTCAAGTGCTGGGACAGATTTTCCGCAAGTATTTGCTGGAATTGCAGACAGCTGAAGGGCGTACGCCGTTTGCTCCACTGCCTTAAAAATCGCCGCAGTTCTGACACAAACCGTTAGCCCGGCCTTCTACCTCGGAAAAACTTAAGACATTTCCTGTAGGGCATTTCCCAAACCACTCTCCATGCATTGAGTGCCAGTCGCTCATCAGCCACTCTCCCGCCCTCGCTCAGGGTCGGGCTTGAGATTACACGCTCCGCCATCTGGATCCTGGCCTCTACTCGCCAGCCCAAGGCAAGGAGCCTGCATGACAAACCCTCACATAACACCGCGTGGCCACATGGCCAATCTGGTCGCCAGGGCCAAACCCGCCGAGGCGCCCGATGCTGGCGGATTTTGTCCGCTGATGAGTCAGACCCTGCAACTGTTACCCGTGCGTTATGGCCTGGTGGAAGACCTAGATCCGTCCATCGAAATCGCCATGCCTTACAAACTGCAGGCCTTGCCTTTGGGGTTTCGTCTGTTGCGGGACGGCTATCTGTACATCATCGACAGCGCCACCGGCCTGCTGCATGAATACCAGATAACCAATGGCTCCGTGACTGCGCTGTTGTCCAAGGGCGATCACGTCAACAAGGACCGGCGCGCTGACGTGATCGAAGCTGATCCAGCGCTGGCGTTCTCTCGCTGCAGCGTTCTGCACGTCTCTTTTTCCGAGGTGCAGTGGACGGCCTTCAAATGCGCGCAGGTGATGAAGGTTTCCACCGAGCGCGAGCACTTCATGCAGCGCGTCAGCTTTGAAAATATTCAGCGCGGCGATGCCCGGGACCTGATCGACGACAGAAAGATGGCCGTGTGGCTTGCGGAAAGCAGCGGCAGCTGGGCAGACAAGCCAGACGAGATTTCCAAGAAGATTCCCTATGCCTGGGAACACACTCCACTGTATCGACAGACCATTCTTGAAGAGTTCACCAGCCAGATCACCACAGCTCATAAGCGTGACTTCCTGTTTCTGGCGGTTAGGGATGACGTTGGGGTGATGCGTGATCTGGCGCAGTATCAGGATCAGGTGGTCGGCCAGATCGACAAGTGGGCGCTGAGCCAGCAAGGCGAGGTCGAGCGCGACTACTTGCTGGGCTGCTACATCGAATCCCTGACCCAGATTAACGAAGAGTATCTGAACAAACGCGCTGACAAGGACCGGACGCTCAAAGCCTTGCTTGATGATCTGGAAACCCTGCCCGAGCCTGAGCGCACCCAGACGCGCAATACGTTGCGAGAGGTGATGAGCCAGGATAACCGTCAGGAAGCGGGCACCTACTTCAATGATCCCAACCCACCCGCCGACCTGCAGGAACGCCTCGAAAAAGCCAAACCGTACCGACTGAGCATGGACGACGGCATCGAGGCCCGAGCCAGTACCATTCAGCAGTATCAACTCGAACAACGCTTCGTCGGTACCAGCCCGGCCTTCATCGCCCGGCATCTTAAAACCCTCTGGAAGCTCTATCGCCAGATGGACAAACCCACGAAAGAGGCGCTCTACGGCGCCAAATTCGGCCAGCGCGGCATCAATGACCTGATCGACCGCCCGCGCATGGATGCCTTTCTCAAGCAGCAACGGGCAATCCTGCAGCCACTCAACGAGCTACTGGAAAAGATCACCCAGGATCGAATCGATCTGCTGCTCAAAAACCGCCTGCATCGAGCGATCTGGTATTACGACATCGAAGACAGCGAGCAGGTTGATCACGCCCTGCTCACCGAATACGCCTGCCTGAAAGACATCTGCCGCAGCGACAAAGCCGTTGATTCGGTCCTGGATTGGCTGAACAACAATCCGGCCATGTCTCGCCCGATGTTTTACGCCGCGCCGTTGAGTGCGCAAACCGAGCTGGGCGTGCAGTTTGCAGTATTCACAAATGCGAGCTGGCTGTTTTTCAAGGACGCACCGCAATGGCTGGAACGCCTCAAGCAATGGGGTGCAGGCCTTGTGCTCGACACCAGGCGGCTATCGCCCGCCTCTCAAGTCAACCTCACCGCTGCCTGGGGCACGCTGGCTCCAGCTTTGCAGATGGGTATTCAGCAGGCGGTGCAGGCCTTCTTGCAGCAGATGGAAAAAGGCCAGCTGCCGGATATGGACGCGCTGTTTCGCAGCCTGCCCAAAGCGGCGGGCGTAGCGATTCTTGATGCGGCACGCCGGGAGAACGTGACGTTCCAGGTAGCTAGCGCCGAAGACCTGCAAAACCTTGGCAAGACCGTCAAAGCCGTGCAGCAGCATCGTGATCGCCTGCGCACCTTGACCAGCATGTCCCGCGAGCGCAGGGCCGCAGACCGTTCCTGGCACCTGAGTCCCGATGCCAACTGGTTTAAAGAGCAACGCCAAACCACCCGACAGTCCTTGGCTGAACTGGAACAACAACTCGCCAAGGCCATGAGCCCGGTGGCAGCGCTGCCGACCGACTCAACTCATCTGCAATCCGCATCATCCGGCAAGCCGGGGTTAGCGTTGGTGTTTCCTGCGCAACAGCATCGAGAGGTTAAAACCGTGCTGGATAACTATCGGCTCGGGGTGACCGTTGCGCCGAAGGCCGGGTTGCTGGGAGATGGGGCGGGGTTATTGGTGTTTATGGCGCAAGCGTTGAATTTGGTTGTGGTGAGTAGAGAAGTTTTTTCGCAGCCGAGCTCTTCTCAAGATAGATCGCCTTTCCTAAGTTCGCTTGCGGCGACCATGGCAGCAGGATTTGGGGCCGCGCAGGGCATTGCGGACACGGCACTCAGCGCCCACGCCGCAGAGCTGGCGAAAAATTTTAAGAAAGCTGAACTGCTGGGCGTTCATGTGCAGATGGGGAAATTGCATATTGCCCTTGGGGTTGGCGGTTATCTTGCGGGCATAATTGCTGCTGCCTTGAGTCTCAACAACTCCCACAACAACTGGCAAGAAGCCGTACGTAACGGAAACAGCGAAGCACAGAGTGGTGCTGTGATCAGCATGCTGGGCAATAGCGGTTTTCTGGCCAGCAATAGTTATGGCGCAATGCAAACCGGTATGGCCTTCAAAAATGTCCTTGCTACCGCTCGTAACTCCCCTGCCCGGATAGCAGCATGGGCAGCAGCAGGTACTCGCCTGTCCACGGTATTTTTACGTTTCAACCTGGCAGGGATTTTGTTTACGGCCCTGGAGCTTTCCGGCAGTTGGTACTTCAACCGCAACAACCTCAGCCGACACGATCGCTGGCTGCTGAACACACCATGGGGCCAAGGCAAGGCCCCTGATCTGTGCCTTTCTTTATCTCTTGATCATTATTTGAAAGAACTGCGCGCGCATTACCAGGCCCCACGTATGCAAATCATACCGAGCAGCGATAACGCGCCTCGCCGGTTCTTGCTGCATTTCCCGACACTGTTTACTGCTGAGCTGACAAAACCCCTTGGCAGTCATGCCAGTGCTTCCGTGCTCAACATTGGCGGCTATCAATTGATACGCAAGATCGAAGGCCGAATGGGCAGGCCAGAGCGCTGGAGCCCCTTGGGCACAGCCCTGGAGGATCGTCTACACATCAAGGCGCGCAACCCACTGATCGTGGAATTGACGGATGTGCGCCGCCTTATCAATTCAGACCTGCCCAGCCACACTGACATCGTGCTCTCAATACAGCTGGGACCCATCACACCTAAAGGGCAGCACGAGGCCAACGTGTATGAAGTGCGATTCCCGGTGTTTGGCGAAAGCGGCGACTTCCCGGCGGTGGACCTCGATCCACCGGGAGAACAGTGCGAGTACTTCGCTATCCATCCCGACCTCATGCCAGAGGTGAAAGAATAAGATGGCAAAAGACATGACTGGCCCGCCGCCCAGCAATCACGCTCCCCGCGCTGGCATGCTGGAGGTGTTCCCAACCGGTCAGGTGACCTATCTGGCACCATTACCATTACCCACCGATCTGCCTGCGCAGGACTACGGCGGCGCTGTAGGCCAAGTAAACGACGTTCATCTGGACTTCGGTGTAGGATTACCCGCCGTGTTTGGATGGCAAATGACGCTAGGAGGACCTTTCTGGGTTCTTTGGTTTTTTGGGCTTTTTGCGCCTGCTCTCGCTTGGTTTTTCGGAATTATGTTCGGTGGCTCAATGGCGGAGGCCTTAGAGTTTGGGCTCCAAGTGATGCCTGAGGGCCTTAAAGTAGGTGGCTGGGGTGCCGCCTTTGCCCTTACTATTTTCCTCAGTGTTACCTTCCACCACCTCCTCAAATACAAAGAAGTCGTCCCCACCCGCTTCAACCGTCAACGCCGCGAAGTCTGCTTCGTCCCCCGTGGCCATACCGAGCCTATCTTCGTCCCGTGGGAATCGCTATCCGCCTGGGTCGTGCAGGCCCGGAGCGTGACGCAGTACGGCATGGACATCCGCTACGCCATGGGTGTGGGGTTCTATCATCCGCCCCACGATGAGCATTACAGCCTGGAGTTTTTCTGCGCCGGGTTTGATCTGGCGGTGTGCAACTGGGAAGCGATTCGGGCGTACATGGAATACGAGGTTCACACCCTCAAGGAAATCCAGGACCCGCTGGAACTGCAAAACCCCGGCGATCCGCCCCATGAAGGGCTGCATACGTTTTACAACGCACGGGAGCGGATGCGGCGTCGGCGCAAGAATCGCGAGGTTGGGTTCTTCTATCCGTTTTGGTGGTACACGTACCACGTGCTGACCCTGTGGACCTTGCCCAACCACCTCACCGAATGGGAAATCCGCAGGATCAAAAGCATCGGTCGCGCAGTCATTCCGGAGGCGATGCAAAGCTGGTCTGAACCGCTGCCAGAGGCGCAATGGGCCAAGCCCAGTGAAGAACTGCAGCGTCTGAGCCAGGCGGTAAAGGATCTTCGAGAGCAAAAGCCCAATCAGAACCTTACGGCACGATTTACCGAGGCGCAGTCCAACGCCGGAAAGCGAGGATAAAAGGGACGAAGGCTTACTTATCCGGCATCGGTACAGGAAATGGCATCACATTGCTGGTGCCGCGGGCTTCGCTGATCTTTGGTGTGCCGATTCGCTCGACTTCGTCGATGCGCACAATTGAATGCATGGGCACAAAGCTGCGCACTACGCCTTCGAACTGTGCCTTGAGCTTTTCTTCGCTTGGGTCTACCACAACGGTCGTGCGCTCGCCAAAGACGAATTCCTCTACTTCAAGGAAACCCCACAGATCGCTCTGATAGATCTGCTTGGCGTACATCTCGAACACCTGGCCCTGGTTGAGGAAAATCACTTTGTAGATTGGAGCTTCGCGTTTGGTCATAAAGGGCGGGTAAGAATCGGGGACATAAAAAGAGGGCGCGAACTATAGCATGCCCGTTCGGTAGAGGACGCTAGGAAGCGGAGACCGACGCCACTATAATGCGCGGTTCTTTGAACCACCTGATGACGGACGCATGGCCAAGAAGCTTTATATCGAAACCCACGGTTGCCAGATGAACGAGTACGACAGCTCGCGCATGGTCGATCTGCTGGGCGAGCATCAGGCCCTGGAAGTCACCGCTCGCGCGGAAGATGCCGACGTCATCCTGCTCAACACCTGTTCCATCCGCGAACGCGCACAGGACCGGGTTTATTCCCAACTGGGCCGCTGGCGCGAGCTGAAACTGGCCAACCCGGAGATGGTGATCGCTGTCGGCGGTTGCGTTGCCAGCCAGGAAGGCGCGGCCATCCGTGATCGCGCGCCCTACGTGGACGTGGTTTTTGGCCCGCAAACCCTGCACCGCCTGCCGGAAATGATTGATGCGGCACGCTTCACGCGGTTGCCGCAGGTTGATGTCTCGTTCCCGGAAATCGAAAAGTTTGATCACTTGCCCGAGCCCCGTGTAGATGGCCCGAGCGCGTACGTGTCGGTCATGGAAGGCTGCAGCAAGTACTGCACTTTCTGCGTGGTGCCTTACACCCGTGGTGAAGAGGTCAGCCGTCCATTCGATGACGTCGTGGCCGAGGTGATTCATCTGGCTGAAAACGGCGTGCGGGAAGTGACGCTACTGGGTCAGAACGTCAACGGTTATCGCGGTACGACCCATGACGGCCGCGCCGCCGACCTGGCCGATCTGATCCGGGTTGTCGCTGCCGTCGATGGCATCGACCGTATTCGTTACACCACCTCGCACCCGCTGGAATTCTCCGACAGCCTGATCCTGGCTCATGCCGAAGTGCCGGAGCTGGTCAAACACCTGCATTTGCCGGTTCAGTCGGGCTCGGACCGTATTCTGGCAGCGATGAAGCGCAACCACACCACGCTTGAATACAAATCCAGAATCCGCAAGCTCAAGGCTGCCGTACCAGGGATCAGCATCAGTTCGGACTTCATCGTCGGCTTCCCGGGCGAAACTGATAAAGACCATGAGAACACCATGAAGCTCATCGCTGATGTCGGCTTCGACTTCTCGTTTTCCTTCATCTACAGCCCGCGCCCCGGCACTCCGGCAGCAGATCTGGCAGATGAGACTCCCGAAGCGCTGAAAAAAGAACGCCTGGCCGCCCTTCAGCACCGACTGAACCAGCAGGGTTTCGAGATCAGCCGACAAATGGTCGGTAGCACCCAGCGCATCCTCGTGACCGACTACTCGAAAAAAGACCCAGGCGAACTGCAGGGCCGTACCGAGAACAACCGGATCGTGAATTTCCGTTGCGACAACCCCAAGCTGATCGGCCAGTTTGCTGACGTACACATCGACGACGCCCAGCCGCACTCGCTGCGCGGGTCGTTGCTGAATTGAGTGTGAGCGTATTGCTGGAATGAATTCTGTGGGAGCGAATTCATTCGCGAAGGCGTTCTGTCCGGCAATGATTTGTCGGACGTACCGCCCCTTCGCGGATGAATCCGCTCCCACGGGTTTTGCGCTCCTCATGACGTTGCGCAACCTTTATCAAGTCAGAGCTTTCGCACACAGGTCACAGGGTTTATCCTTCGTTTCACCTTAATTGCCCCAGGGCGGCTAAAAACGACCTTGAACGTACAAGTCGAACCACATCGTTTCATCCTCGAACCTTTCGAGGCTCATCGCTTCGCAAATCTCTGCGGGCAACTCGACGAGAATCTGCGTCTCATCGAACAGCGCCTGAACGTTGAGATCCGTAACCGCGGAAATCAGTTCGAGTTGATTGGCGAGCCCAAGCAAACCACCTCAGCCGAAAACCTGTTGCGCCGCCTTTATCGGGAAGCCAAAAGCTCTGAACTGTCGCCCGACATGGTCCACCTGTTCCTGCAGGAATCCGGCGTAGAGGAGCTGGACAACCACCCGGCGGCCGACCCAGGCGTCGCCCTGCGCACCAAAAAAGGCATGATTCGCCCGCGTGGCCTGAATCAGCAACGCTACGTTAAAGAAATTCTTGGCAACGACATCAACTTCGGCATCGGCCCGGCCGGTACCGGCAAGACATACCTTGCCGTGGCCTGTGCCGTTGACGCGCTTGAACGTGAACAGATCCGACGCATTCTGTTGGTGCGACCGGCCGTTGAGGCGGGTGAAAAGCTCGGTTTCCTGCCCGGTGATCTGGCACAGAAAATCGACCCCTACCTGCGCCCGTTGTATGACGCGCTGTACGAGATGCTGGGCTTCGAATACGTCGCCAAACTGATCGAAAAGCAGGTTATCGAAGTCGCACCGCTGGCATACATGCGCGGTCGTACGCTCAATAACAGCTTCATTATTCTCGACGAAAGCCAGAACACCACGGTCGAGCAGATGAAGATGTTCCTGACCCGTATCGGTTTCGGCTCCACCGCAGTGATCACGGGTGACATTACTCAGGTCGACCTGCCAAAAGGCACCAAGTCCGGGCTGACCCATGTCATCGAGGTGCTCAAGGACGTGCAGGGAATCAGTTTCACGCACTTCAAGCCCAAGGATGTGGTGCGTCACCCGCTGGTGCAGCGCATCGTCGAGGCCTATGAGCGCTTCGAAGACCGCAACAGCGATGCGCCCCCAGCTACGAACAATTCCTCTCGGGAATACCGCCGCGATGCTTGAGCTGGACCTGCAAGTGGCAAGTGAAGCAAGCGTCCCCAGCGAAGCCCAGTTCCGCCTTTGGTGCGAAATGGGCTTGCGCCAACGCAGCGCCGATTCCGAGCTGACCATCCGGCTCGTGGATGAAACCGAAGGCCGTGAGCTTAATCACACGTGGCGACACAAAGATTACGCGACTAACGTCTTGTCGTTCCCCGCTGACGTGCCCGACGACATGCTGGATATTCCGCTGCTCGGCGATCTGGTCATCTGTGCCCCGGTTATTGCCCGCGAAGCAACGGAACAAGGCAAAGCGTCAGATGCGCACTGGGCGCACATGGTGATTCACGGCTGTCTGCATCTGTTGGGTTACGACCACATCGATGATGAAGAAGCCGAAGAAATGGAAGCACTGGAACGAACGTTGCTTGAGGAGTTGGGCTATCCCGATCCTTATGCCGATGACGAACACGACGAACCTCCACATTCAGCAATACCAAGCAAGGACAACGAGTAAGGGCTATGAGCGAAGATCGATCGAGCAACGGGCAAAAGTCATGGCTGGGTAAGCTCACCCAGGCTTTTGCCCATGAGCCGAAAAACCGCCAGGAGCTGCTTGAGCTGCTGCGCGAAGCCCATCAGAACAAACTGTTGGACAGCGAAGCGCTGGCCATCGTCGAAGGCGCCATTCAGGTCGCAGACCTGCAAGTCCGGGACATCATGGTCCCGCGCTCGCAGATGATCAGCATCAAGGCCAGCCA
Source organism: Pseudomonas syringae group sp. J309-1 (assembly GCF_032582135.1). Taxonomy (NCBI): domain Bacteria; kingdom Pseudomonadati; phylum Pseudomonadota; class Gammaproteobacteria; order Pseudomonadales; family Pseudomonadaceae; genus Pseudomonas; species Pseudomonas syringae group sp. J309-1. The sequence continues at coordinate 39,961 of NZ_JAWHNU010000053.1, forward strand.
GACGCCGCGGGAGTTCCTCCCAGCCGTCATCGATGCCGCCCACTCCCGCTATCCAGTCATCGGCGAAAGTCACGATGATGTACTCGGCGTGCTGCTCGCCAAAGACCTGCTTCCGTTGATCCTCAAGGAAGACGGCGGCGAAGGCGATATCAAGAATTTGCTGCGCCCTGCTACCTTCGTCCCGGAATCCAAGCGCCTGAACGTGCTGCTGCGTGAATTCCGTGCCAACCACAATCACATGGCCATCGTTATCGACGAATACGGCGGTGTGGCAGGACTGGTGACCATTGAAGACGTGCTGGAACAGATCGTTGGCGATATCGAAGACGAGCACGATGTCGAGGAAGACAGCTACATCAAACCGCTGCCCAGCGGCGACTTCCTGGTCAAGGCGCTCACGCCCATCGAAAGCTTCAACGAGTTTTTCGACAGCGAGTTCTCAGATGATGAATTCGACACGGTCGGTGGCCTGGTGATGAGTGCTTTCGGGCATCTCCCCAAGCGTAATGAAATCACCGTTATCGGCGCGTACCGCTTCCGGATTCTCAACGCTGACAGCCGTCGTATCCACTTGCTGCGCCTGAGCCCTGTCACACGCTCGTAACGCTCTCTCCGCTTTAAGGAATGTAAATGCGCTGGATCACCCACCCCGGCTGGCCCGGTAACCTGCTGGCCGTGGTGGCTGGCGCGCTGACCACCCTCGCCCTTGCACCCTACGATATCTGGCCGCTGGCGCTGGTTGCGCTCGCCCTGTTTTATCTCGGCCTGCGCAATCTGAGCCCGCGTCAGGCGCTAGGTCGGGGCTGGTGCTTCGGTTTTGGCCTGTTCGGCGCTGGCACCAGCTGGATCTACGTCAGTATCCATAACTTCGGCGGTGCTTCGGTGCTGCTCGCCGGGTTCCTGATGCTGCTGTTCATCGCCTGCATCGCCTGGTTCTTTGCCCTGCCCGCCTGGCTGTGGGCCCGCTGGATTCGCCGCAACGAAGCACCGCTGGCCGACGCACTGGCTTTCGCTGCCTTGTGGCTGGTCCAGGAGGCATTTCGCGGCTGGTTCCTCACTGGTTTCCCTTGGCTTTATTCCGGTTACAGCCAGCTTGACGGCCCATTGGCAGGCCTCGCGCCGCTTGGCGGGATGTGGCTGGTGTCCTTTGCGCTGGCACTGACCGCGGCGCTGCTGTGCAATCTTTCACGGTTGCGGGCACGTAAATCCTTTCTCGCGGTTGGCGTGGTGTTGCTGGTCGCGCCCTGGATTACCGCCTTGGCCTTGAAAAACCATGCCTGGACTTCGCCCGCTGGTGCACCACTGAAAGTTGCCGCTATTCAAGGCAACATCGAACAACACATGAAGTGGGACCCCGAGCAGCTTAATGCGCAATTGGCGCTCTATCGCGACATGACCTTCCGCTCGCAGCAGGCGGATCTGATCATCTGGCCGGAAACGGCAGTGCCGGTGCTCAAAAGCTCTGCCGAGGGCTACTTGAAGATGATCGGGCAGTTCGCGACAGAACGCGGTTCGGCGCTGATTACCGGCGTCCCGCTGCGTGAAACCAATGACCGCGGCAGCTACAGCTATTACAACGCAATCACCGTAGTCGGTGAGGGCCAAGGCACCTACATGAAGCAGAAGCTGGTGCCCTTTGGTGAATACGTTCCTTTGCAGGACCTGTTGCGTGGCCTCATCGCCTTCTTTGACCTGCCGATGTCCGACTTTGCGCGCGGCCCAAGTGATCAGGCGATGCTGCAAGCCAAGGGCTACCAGATCGCGCCCTTCATTTGCTATGAAGTGGTGTATCCGGAGTTCGCGGCCGGGCTTTCCGCGCAAAGCCAATTGCTGCTGACGGTGAGTAACGACACGTGGTTCGGCACCTCCATTGGGCCACTTCAACACCTGCAAATGGCGCAGATGCGAGCACTGGAAGCCGGTCGCTGGATGATCCGCGCTACCAACAACGGCGTGACGGCATTGATCGACCCGTTCGGCAAGATCACCACGCAGATCCCGCAATTTGAACGCGGCGTGATGTATGGCGAAGTCGTGCCCATGCAGGAATTGACGCCTTACCTGCGCTGGCGCTCATGGCCACTGGCGATTGTCTGTGCGCTGTTGATTGGCTGGGCGCTGGTGGCGAGCCGGATTTCCAAGACGGTCTGATTACACCTGTGGATGAGATTTCTGTGGGAGCGGTGCTTGCCCGCGATGCATGAGACGCAGCTTGAAGACATACCGCGTTATCGTTTATCGCGGGCAAGCACCGCTCCCACAAGGAATGCATTCCAAATGGAATTCAGGGATAAACCCACGGATAAACCAGCAACCCCGCCGCTTCATTAAGCAATTGTCCGCTCTGCCAGATCGCCCGGCTTTCCGGCAGCCACCCGCCAAAGACGCGTGCGTTGTCGGCACTTAAAAACCCAACGGGTGCGCCAACGACGGTAAACCCGGCTTTTTCAAAGCTCCACACTGAGCGCGGCATGTGCCAGGCCTGAGTCACGATCACCACCCGTTTGATACCCAAAGGCTGCAAAATCGCTGCGGTCATCGTCGCGTTTTCCCAAGTCGTACGACTCAAGCCTTCCTGCCAGCGAACCTGCACGCCGAAGTCGCTCTCCAAAGACTCAGCCATGATGGCCGCCTCACTCGGCGGTTCGCCGTAATGCAGGCCACCCGTGGTCAGGATCGGCAGGCCGGATGCCTTGGCCAGCCTGGCTGCATAGCGCATACGTTCAAGGGCCACACCTGTGGGGATATCAGCTCCCCAGCTCGGATCATTACGCTCGCGGCCAGACCCGAGAATTACAATCGCGTCAGCTCGTTGCGCCAGGGTCGCCCATTCGCCAAGTGGCAGAGGCGGAACCGTCTCGATCCCACGGGCCGCAGTCTCCACAACCACCGGCAAACTCATCAGCCACAGTCCGCCCAGCCCTACCGCAAAACAGCTCGCAGCCAGACGCGGCCGGGCCCGGCGCAGATAAAACGCCACCAGCAACAGCAGGAAGAAAATACCGGGCGGCAGGACAATTGCTTTGATCAAATAGCGGACAGGCATCAGGCATCTCCAGAAGATGCCCGAAGCCTAGAAGGATTGACGCCAAGCAACAATGCTTGTGATGCAGACTAGTAGCCCGCGAAGGTTAACGCCTGAAGAGATTGCTTGAATTGTGACGGTTCAACCTGGCCAATGACATGGCTCGCTTCTTGTCCTTCAGCCAGATTACCTTGGCTGAAGATGACGGCACCGATACCGTCTCAGCGGGCTCCCGTGAAACGATGAAACTCCCTGGCACATCAGGGCTTACGTCACCACCTGCCGCAACGCCAGCGTTATTCAAATAGGCTTCAATCAAATCGAACTCGGCACGACTCAGGCCACGGAGTTCAAGCTCCTCAGGCCACTCGTCACGAAGTCGCACTGCAATATCTGCCGTTTCCAGAGCAAGGCCCAGCCGATTAATCAAACGTTCGTACAGATCATGAGTTGTATCTGTGTGCTGCAGCTCTGTCATCCGCTCACCTCATCGAAGATAAAACATACCCTCGACATTGAGCTTAGCGCCGCTGTCAAAACCGGTGCATTGCTGCGACAAACGGCGGCTGACTGCCGCTGAACTGGCCCTCTCAAGCAAACGGCCATGTAAATCAGGGTTTCCCTCGATAGTCGGCGCTCATGTATGCTACGGCGCTTCCTGTAATTCCACTTCCGCTCGCTCGAGCCCGAAAGCACCGCACAGGCAGTTTCCATTGTCCGGCAGCGGTGCCGACCTGAATCGGCGATGCAACGAAGAGGTCAAGGGTCACCAATCTTTAGTAAAAAGTAGCCATGCACGAACTCTATCAGCCCCGTGAAATCGAAGCCGCCGCCCAAACCTTCTGGGACGAGCAAAAGTCTTTTGAAGTCAGTGAACAGCCAGGCAAGGAAACCTTCTATTGCCTATCGATGTTTCCTTACCCTAGCGGCAAGCTACACATGGGGCACGTGCGCAACTACACCATTGGTGACGTGATCGCTCGCTACCAGCGTATGCAAGGCAAGAATGTCCTGCAGCCAATGGGCTGGGACGCATTCGGCATGCCGGCAGAAAACGCCGCGATGAAAAACAACGTCGCGCCAGCCAAGTGGACCTACGAAAACATCGCCTACATGAAGACCCAGCTGAAAAGCCTCGGTCTGGCGATCGACTGGTCCCGCGAAGTCACCACCTGCAAACCAGACTACTACCGTTGGGAACAGTGGCTGTTCACGCGCCTGTTCGAAAAAGGCGTGATCTACCGCAAGAACGGCACCGTGAACTGGGACCCGGTTGACCAGACCGTTCTGGCCAACGAACAAGTCATCGATGGCCGCGGCTGGCGTTCGGGCGCAATCATCGAGAAGCGCGAAATTCCGATGTACTACTTCAAGATCACCGCTTATGCGGATGAACTGCTGGAGAGTCTCGACGAGCTGCCGGGCTGGCCCGAGCAGGTCAAAACCATGCAACGTAACTGGATTGGCAAATCCCGTGGCATGGAAGTTCAGTTCCCGTACGACCAGGCTTCCATTGGTGAAGCCGGCGCGCTGAAAGTTTTCACCACCCGTCCGGACACCCTGATGGGCGCGACTTATGTCGCCGTTGCCGCCGAACATCCGCTGGCTACCCTGGCCGCGCAGAACGATCCGCAGCTGCAAGCATTCATCAACGAATGCAAAAGCGGCAGCGTCGCCGAAGCCGACGTTGCCACCCAGGAAAAGAAAGGCCTGCCGACCTCGTTGTTCGTCGAGCACCCACTGACCGGCGAAAAGCTGCCCGTCTGGGTCGCTAACTACGTACTGATGCATTACGGCGACGGCGCTGTAATGGCAGTCCCTGCACACGACGAGCGCGACTTCGAGTTCGCTTCGAAATACGACCTGCCAATCAAGGCCGTAGTCCGCACCAGCGCAGGCGATGAAACACCTGCTCCGTGGCAGGCGGCTTACGGCGAGCACGGCACGCTGATCAACTCCGGCGAGTTCGATGGCCTGGATTTCGCTGGCGCATTCGACGCGATGGAAGCAGCACTGACCAAGAAGAGTCTCGGTCAGTCCCGCACCCAATTCCGTCTGCGCGACTGGGGCATCAGCCGCCAGCGCTACTGGGGCTGCCCGATCCCGATCGTGCATTGCGACACCTGCGGCGACGTGCCTGTTCCAGAAGATCAACTGCCCGTTGTATTGCCTGAAAACGTCGTACCCGATGGCGCTGGTTCGCCATTGGCGCGCATGCCTGAGTTCTACGAGTGCAGTTGCCCGAAATGCGGCGCACCGGCCAAGCGTGAAACCGACACCATGGACACCTTCGTGGAGTCCTCGTGGTATTACGCTCGTTACGCCTCGCCTCACTACGAAGGCGGTCTGGTCGATCCTGCTGCGGCTAACCACTGGCTGCCGGTTGACCAGTACATTGGCGGTATCGAGCACGCCATCCTTCACCTTCTGTATGCGCGCTTTTTCCACAAGCTGATGCGCGACGAAGGCCTGGTGACCTCGAACGAACCGTTCAAGAACCTGCTGACTCAGGGCATGGTCATCGCCGAAACCTACTATCGCCTTGAAGCCAACGGCAGCAAGACCTGGTTCAATCCGGCAGATGTAGAGCTTGAGCGCGACAGTAAAGCCAAGATCGTCGGCGCCAAACTGATCAGCGACGGCCTGCCCGTCGAGATCGGTGGCACCGAGAAAATGGCCAAGTCGAAAAACAATGGCGTCGACCCTCAGTCGATGATCGATCAGTACGGCGCCGATACCTGCCGCCTGTTCATGATGTTCGCCTCGCCACCTGACATTAGCCTGGAATGGTCCGACTCCGGCGTTGAAGGCTCGCATCGCTTCCTGCGTCGCGTCTGGCGCCTGGCGCAGAGCCACGTTACTCAGGGTCTGCCAGCAGCGCTGGACATCGCCTCTCTTGATGACGGCCAGAAAGTCATTCGCCGTGCGATCCACCAAGCGATCAAGCAGGCTAGCCAGGATATTGGTCAGCACCAAAAATTCAACACTGCCATTGCCCAGGTGATGACGTTGATGAACGTGCTGGAAAAGGCCCCGCAGGCCTCAGCTCAGGATCGCGCCCTGATTCAGGAAGGTCTGGAAACAGTTGCCCTGCTGTTGGCACCGATCACACCGCACATCAGCCACGAGCTATGGAACAAGTTGGGCCATAGCACGCCTGTCATCGACGCTGGCTGGCCGGTTCTGGATCAAACAGCATTGGTTCAAGACAGCCTGCAACTGGTCATCCAGGTTAACGGCAAGTTGCGCGGCCAGATCGAAATGCCAGCCAGTGCTACCCGCGAAGAAGTCGAAGCGGCTGCCCGTGCCAACGAGAACGTACTGCGTTTCGTCGATGGCCTGACCATCCGCAAAGTCATCGTAGTGCCCGGCAAACTGGTCAATATCGTCGCAAGCTGATGGGATCGAGCGCCCGACAATGATCGGGCGCTGAACATATTTCCTGGGTTCGCACAGTCGGCCCAAACGGATTCAAGGGGAGCATCAAGATGATCAAACGCAATCTGCTGGTTATGGGCCTCGCCGTACTATTGAGCGCCTGCGGTTTCCAGCTGCGTGGCACTGGCGCAAACCAGCTGTCCATCAAGGAACTGGACGTCAGCGCACGTGACGCCTACGGCAAAACAGTCGTGCAACTGCGTCAGGTTCTGGAAGGCAGCGGTGTAAAAATCTACACCGGCGCGCCCTACAAGCTGGTGATTCTCAACGAACAGGAAACCCAACGTTCGGCGAGTTCCTCGGGCTCGGGTCGTTCAGCTGAATACACGCTGACCACTACACTCAACTACCAGATAAACGGCACTCAGGACCGGGAGTTGCTGCAACGCAAAGTTCAGATCGAAAAGGTCTATGTGCATGACGGCAACAACCTGATCGGTTCTGACATGCAGTCCGCACAAGTTCGCAATGAGATGCGCAGTGACGTTATCCAGAATCTGATGGCCCAGTTGCAACAACTGACGCCAGCGCAACTGGATGAGCTGCAGGCCAAGGCTGACGCCGTTGCCAAAGCAGAAGCCGATGCACTGGAAGCCGCTCAACGCATTCGCGACGAAACGCCGCAACAGTCGCCGATCGAAATCCCGTCTCGTTAAGATTTCGAGGGCCAGCGTCTTGCTGGCCCTCGATACCTACCTGTTTGAAATGCATTCCCCTGTAGGAGCCAACTTGTTGGCGAGACGCCGGGCCTGCGTAATCAGAACTACCGCCTCGCCAACAAGTTGGCTCCTACAGGGACCGTGTTTGCTGCTTGATGGCGCTTTGTCAGGGAAACCGAGGAATTTCAGATGAAACTCGCCCCCGCCCAACTTGGCAAACACCTGCAAGGTGCTCTCTCGCCCGTTTACATAGTCAGCGGCGACGATCCACTGCTGTGCCAGGAAGCCGCCGACGCGATTCGAGCTGCCGCACGACAGCAAGGTTTTGACGAACGCCAGGTCTTCAGCGCCGACTCCAGTTTCGACTGGGGCACGCTGCTGCAGGCCGGCGCAAGCATGTCGCTGTTCGCCGAGCGCCGACTGCTTGAGTTGCGCCTTCCCTCCGGAAAACCTGGAGACAAAGGGGCTGCTGCCTTGATGGAGTACTGCGCCCGCCCCGCCGAAGACACGCTGCTGTTGATCAGCTTGCCAAAGCTTGATGGCAGCGCGCAGAAAACCAAATGGGGTAAAGCGCTGGTCGAAGGGGCGCAGACCCAGTTCGTGCAAATCTGGCCGGTAGATGCCGGGCAATTACCCCAATGGATTCGCCAACGCCTGTCTCAATCCGGATTGGCAGCCACCCAAGATGCCGTCGAGTTGATCGCGGCGCGAGTGGAAGGCAATTTGCTGGCCGCCGCTCAGGAAATCGAAAAGCTCAAACTGATGGCCGAAGAAGGCCAGATTACTGTCGAGACCGTACAGGCAGCCGTAGCTGACAGCGCGCGTTTCGACGTTTTCGGGCTCACCGATGCCATCCTCAATGGCGAGGCTTCTCACGCCTTGCGCATGCTTGAGGGCCTGCGAGGCGAAGGTGTCGAGCCGCCAGTGATTCTCTGGGCTCTCTCTCGAGAGCTGCGAGTACTGGCGAACCTTGCACTGCAATTCAGTCAGGGCATGCCATTGGAAAAAGCGTTCAGTTCCGCCCGTCCGCCCATCTGGGACAAGCGCAAGCCGCTCATGAGCAAAGCACTGCAACGCTATTCCGCCAAACGCTGGGCCGAACTGCTGATGGATGCGCAACGCATTGATGCGCAGATCAAAGGCCAGGCAGTTGGCTCGCCTTGGAGTAGTTTGAGCCGGTTGTCACTGCTGATGGCAGGTCAGCGTCTGGCGTTGCCAGCGGAGTAAACACGGTCTGCACAGGTGAAACGAGTTTCCTGTGGGAGTGGTCCCGGTATCCCTGACACCTCGCTGTCGCTAAGCAAACGGATGACCCTGTAGGAGCCAACTTGT